>CAXHAT010000127.1:0-23734 GCA_964014485.1 uncultured Deferribacteres bacterium | reverse complement strand
CACCAAGAAGCTCGTCGGCAGCGTCAGATGTGTATAAGAGACAGCCTCTTTGCCCCAAAGCCCGTTTTCAAATGTCCAATAAACGCTGCGGCTGGCTTCAACCGAACTTGGCGCGCCAAGCTTGAGAATTTTGAAAATCTGATAATTGCTGTAATGCCCCATGTCGCCAAGCGCGCCGGTGCCAAAGTCGTACCAGCCTCGAAAAGCGGCGTGCGTGTAGGCCGGATGGTAAGGCCGGTAAGCCGCCGGGCCGAGCCATAAATCCCAGTCAAAGCCTTCCGGAATCGGCGGCGTTTCCGTCGGGAAAGACGCCATGCCTTGCGGCCAGAACGGGCGGATGCTCCAGTTGTGAACTTCTCGCACTTGACCAATCGCGCCGCTCCAAATCCATTCGCAAAGCAACGGGGTTGTGTGGACGTCCGCCGAGCAAAACATGTGCGTTGCCACCTTTGTTTCAGCGGCGACGGCTTCACACATCCGCACTTCAGCCAGCACATTCGAGACTGGCTTGTGCGTGATCACGTGCTTGCCCTTGCGCATGGCAGCGATGGCAATCGCGGCGTGGGTGTGTTCCGGCGTCAAAATACAAACGCCGTCGAGATCTTTTTCCTGCTCCAGCAACTCGCGAAAATCAGCGTAGGCGTTACAACCTTGGTACTTTTCTTTCTTGCGCTGTTTGGCATAATACGTTTCCACCAATTCCTGCCCGACCTTACGTCCGGCGCGACAGCCCTCGTCGCCCTCGCCCCATTTCGGTTCGTCCAGAAATTGACGCATTTTGAGCTTCAATTCGTCCTTGAACCATTCGATATAATCCTGTGAGTCCTCGTTTACGTCGCAGATCGCAGCCACGTGCGTGTTTTCTTTGCGCAAAACATCCATTAACACGCGAATCCCCTGCGTACCTGTTCCGATATAGCCAATGTTGACTTTGTCGCTTGGCGCGACGTAATTCGGGCCGCCCAAAACATATCTCGGGACAATCGTCGCGGCCATCGCGGCTGAAGACGTTTCAAGAAATGTGCGTCGATTCATTTTGCTTTCAGAAGCCATGTTTTTCCCTCGAGTTTGGTTTGTTAGTTATAACTGATGTTACGCGCCAGCTATGAAGCCAAAGAAACTCCTGTTAAAGTCATTCCCGCGCAGGCGGGAATCCAGGGGCTGCGCACGATTGACTGGATTCCCGCCTGCGCGGGAATGACGTAAAAGCGACGTTTCTTTGGTGCTGCTTGAGAAATTTTCAAGAGTGCGTAACATCAGTTATAAGTCTCAAAAAATAGATCTTCTGATTCCACTGTTCCAATAAGGATGATTTCAGCATCAGGGTGCAGAACAGAATTCGGATCAGGGTTGAATTGCGTTTCCTGATCATGCACTATCGCGGCGACGTTGCAGCCGGTTTTTTCGCGGATTCCCGAAGTCGCCAGAGTCTTGCCCGCCAGTTGCTCTGGAAGTTTCAGCTTGAAAACGTTAAGACCCTCGGCAATCATCACGTTTTCGCTGCGTTCGAGCAAGTTAAAAACGGCGTTGGCTCCCATAGAAGCGTAGGACATGACAATGTCCGCTCCGGCGCGATGCAGCGTGGTTACGTTGCGTTCCAGATTCGCACGACTGATGATTTGAATATCCGGTCGTAGTCTGCGACAGTAAATGGCGAGATAAATGTTAACGTCGTCTTCGTGCGTGGTGATGATGACCGCCGGAGCGTCGTCGACGCCGGCTTTTTTGAGAACGTCAATATCAGCGGCCGTGCCCAGAATGTATTTACCGTCGTCTTTAACTCTTCCCGGCACTTTTTCAACGATGCGATAGTCTAACCCTCGCTTTTTGAGAAAACGGCTTGTCGCCCGGCCAACGCGTCCGCCGCCGATAATGATGACCGGGTTCTTAACGTTGTGGTAAATACAAAACAGTTCGTCGTATTTGTGCAATTCTTGACGAGACCCGGCCAGCATTAAAACAAAATTCTCTTTTATTTCCATTTTCGACTGAGCGATATGGAATTGACCGCGCTCCCAAGCGCCTAATACCGTAACCCCGGTGACCTCGCGCACCCGGCTTTCCGCCAAAGTTTTGCCGACGATCGGCGTTCCTGACACCCCGCCTTCAGCGATTAAAAGCGAGTCGAACCTGCCGACCAAATGTGACCTTGCATCCGCGCCAATGGTCCGCCGCGCCAGTGATTGCCCCATCGTCTCATCCAGGCGAAGCACATGCGTGCTGCCCGCCAATTGCAAAATATCAACCGACGCTTCGTCCCGCGCCGTCGAAACGATGGGAACGCTTTCCGTTATGCCTCGCACCGTCGACGCCACGTTGGTGTTGGCGACGTCGCTTCTGGTAGTCACAACCAGCGCCGCTGCCGCTACACGGATTTTGCGATACGTCTTCGGATCATCCAACTCGCCAAGAACGACTTTGACGTCCATGTCGGAAAGTTGCAGCGCTTCTTCAAGCTGAGGAACGAGCACGACGTAAGGATAATTATATTGCTCCAGCTTCTTGATTAAAGCGCTCGTCACAGGGCCGTAGTGGGTGATGATGACATGGCCGTTTATATTTTGGGGCAATTTTCTGGGCGCCCGCGCCGCCTGCTGCGCTTCCATCCAGGGCGCATAAAAAAATTGAATGAATGTGAAAGGCAGTAAAATCAGCAAGAACAGAACGCCGGAAAGCAGCACAAAAATCGAAAAAATGCGCCCAAGGTCAGAGTGGAAAGTGATGTCGCCGAATCCAAGCGTTGACATGACAGTCAACGTCCAGTAAAACCCGGTGACCCAGCTGTATTCCTGGCCTTCGCGCGCCATCAGGTAGTGGAAAACAACGCTGTAGACGATGATCATGACAGCCAGAACAAGGAGGTAGCGAACAAGAATCCGAAAGTTTCTAACGCTGGCTCTGCTCTGCAGAAAATGGGCGAATTGCGCGGGAAAGAATTTCATGAAGATTTCACGGATGTTTTGGCTCAAAACATTTAAGAGTACGCCGAACTAAAGACGGATGATACCATAAATCGTCCAATGAACAAATTAGTTGGTAAATCCGCTTGAAAAAACAAAAGCTTGACAAAATGATAAATGTTAATGCTCCTTCGATTTTACCAATCAGAAGCAAGGCAAAAACAGGAAGCCGGCGACCTCGAATTGGAAATTCTGAACAATTTTTTGCGATGCTGGTCTACTAGGGGAAATTCGCGATTCATGCCGCCATTTGCAGATTGAATCAAAAATACCCCTTTGCAACAAACTGCTTGACTGGCGAGA
The DNA here is from genome assembly GCA_964014485.1 of uncultured Deferribacteres bacterium. Taxonomy (GTDB): domain Bacteria; phylum Zhuqueibacterota; class Zhuqueibacteria; order Zhuqueibacterales; family Geothermadaptataceae; genus CAXHAT01. Next base: position 20,471 of record CAXHAT010000127.1, on the reverse strand, counting down.
CAGAATTTCATATTCTCGAAAAAATTAAGGCCTTTACTGCGAATTGTAGCAATGCGAAAAGACAATCGAAAAACCCTCGCTTTACTAATGAGCGGGGTTCTGCTCTTCTTGGGATTCAGTGCTGAATTAGCGCATATCGACTGTTTGGTTGAAGTCGGAACAGCCCGGCACTTAACCGCTCACACTCCGGAAGAATCTTCTTCGACCCAAGGAAGTTTTGTTGCGCTCTGTTCGGCCTGTATATTCCACTCCACACACTTGGCGACGCCGCAAGTCGGCATGTCTGCGATACGGTTCACGCCAGCCGGAATGATCCTGGACGTTTCCGCGCCTCTTGATTATCAAAATCTTACTTCACATTGCTCTCTGCGCGCTCCCCCATTTACTGCCTAACATGCTAAAAACTCTCCCGGAGAGAACGCACAAAGCCTGAGTTGTCGCATTCCATCCGGCTGTTTTAGCGCTTACGTTTTTCAACCTTTCTGCAAAATTTCAATCGTGTGACCAGACGCTTCCGGAAATTTGGAATGGCTTGAGGCGAGCTAGTGCGGCTTGTCGATAGCCAGTTCAAAATCTTGGAGTTTGGGCGCAGTCGTGCGTGATTACATCTCGCTGCATTTCGCTTATTTGTCTGGTTTGCGAAAGGTGTATGTCACACGCTGAAATGGTTTTGCTCTTTGGTTTCCGACTTCGAAAGTTGGTTGTATCGAATATTTTTCTGGAGATGCTGAACGACGCTCCTTCTCGCGGATTTTTACCGAGCAGTTCTTGTTGGTTTGAATAAAAACTTCTTATGAAGAACAATCTGAAAACCACAATCTCGATATTCCTCCTCACTGTATACGCTGCACTGGCGGGGACCGTTGATTTTTGGCATACTCATGCCGGTATTGCTACAACGGGTGTGCAGGAGGAGATTGTTCAGCCCCATACGGAAGCAATGCTCACTTGGGCGAAGCACGATTTCTGTATCGCCTGCCAATTCTCGTTTGTGCAATTGCTTCCAGCCGACAATACGCAGCATTTTAATCAATTCGAAATTTATTCCCCGCTTCTTCCCGCTGATTTCTTATCCAACCACCGCATCGAACAGCGCGCAATTAGAGCGCCTCCCTTCTCCTGATTTGTGTCATGACGTCAAGATTATCCTGTGAAAAAACCGCGCTTGCAAATCGCTGACTACAGGGCGTTGCCCCATATTTTCGCAGGATCAACAAACTCAAAATTGTGCTGTAATGGCGTTAACGTCAACAGTTAGGCCTAAGCGCAACTTGCATGATTGCAAACGGGAATTCCAATCGATGACAAAAGAAAACCGTTCATTTAGAATTGACCTTTACTCTCGCTATAGATTTTTGCTCTTTTTGCTGCTTACTGCTCCTCAACTACAAGCGAACGGTCCTTTGCCGCTTCCTCGTCTTGACGGTTCAATCGTGCTTGACGGCGTCATCGATGAGCCTGCCTGGACGAAAATCGAACCGTTGCCGCTGGTTATGTATCAGCCGACTTATAAAGGCGAAATGACAGAGCGCACCGAGATTCGCGTCGCATACGACGACGAAGCGATCTACATGTCGGGACGACTATTTCATAACAATACAAATGATATTCGCGGCAACTCGTATTATCGCGACCTGTGGAGCGGAGACGATACATTTGCCATCGTCCTTGATACGTTCAACGATAATGAAAACGCGCTGTGGTTCTATACAAATCCCCTCGGAACCCGGACCGACATCGCTGTGTCGAATGACGCCAGCGGCGGCCGCAGAGACTCAAACAGCGACTGGAATACGCATTGGGATGTAGCGACCAAGCGGAACGAGAATGGCTGGACGGCGGAGTTCCGCATCCCGTTTTCGAGTTTGCCGTTTCAGGACGACAATGGCCGGGTCGTTATGGGTTTGATCGCATATCGCTGGATTTCAGTCGGCGGGCAGCGATACATCTACCCGGACATTCCGCCCAATTGGGAGCGTGCTTCAAACAAACCCTCGGTGGCGCAAGACGTTGTTCTGGAGGGCGTCTACCGCCAAAAACCGGTTTACTTCACACCGTATTTTCTTGGCGGAACTGAGCAAGTTGCCGAGTTAAATCCGACGCAAACGGGCTATCAGAGTACGCGCCAAAGTCCTGCGGAGATTGGCCTGGACGCGAAGTACAATCTGGCGCGCAATCTCACCCTCGACGCGACTGTAAATACGGATTTCGCCCAGGTCGAGGCCGATGATCAGCAGATCAACCTGACGCGATTCCCGCTTTTCTTCCCTGAGAAGCGTCAGTTTTTTCAGGAGCGGGCAGGCATTTTTGAATTTGGCTTTGAGAATTCGAATCGACTCTTTCACAGCCGTCGTATCGGACTTGATGCATCTGGGAATCCCACTCGAATCTACGGCGGGGCCCGATTGGTCGGGCGAATTGACGATTGGGATGTTGGCTTTCTCAACATGCATGCCAATAAATCGGCGGGCGCGCAGTCCGAGAATGTTCCGACGGAAAATTTTGGCGTGCTCCGTCTGCGTAGGCAGATTCTCAACGAGAACTCCACAGTGGGAGGGATGCTCACCTCAAAAATCGATACAGACGGCGACTACAATCTGGCCTACGGTCTCGATGGCGTCGTTCGCGTTGTCGGTCAAGACTATCTCACCTTCAAAATGGCGCGCACCCAAAAGAATGACCAGCCCGATGACTTGCTGCGTAACAGTCGATTGTTCTTCTCGTGGGCGAGGCGGTCGATCAAGGGATTCAGTTACGATCTGACTTATTCACGCGCCGGGGCGGATTTCGATCCCGGCCTTGGCTTCCAGGCACGAAACGATTTCACCTATGTTTGGAACAGCATCGATTACCAGAGTTTCAAAGATGAGTCATCGATTCTGAGGCGTGTTTGGATTGGCCATTGGGGGCGATTCTACCGGCGCAACGAAGATGGCAGTATTCAATCCGTTTGGCTGCACCCGTTCTATTGGTTTGGGTTCAAGAATGGAGCCTCCGCACTCATCTCCACCGATCATTTCTATGAGGATGTGCGCATGCCGTTTTCGCTCTCCTCGCGGGACGACGCCCAGATCCTCCCAGGCAGTTATTGGTTTCACAACGTCTGGTTGTCGGTGAGCAGCCCGGACGCCTGGTATTTTCGACCTACCGTGACGCTTCGCGCCGGCAGTTTTTATGATGGCTGGAAAACTTCGCTCCAGGTGACGCCACGATGGAATCTTTCAAGGCATCTTGAACTGAGTGGTGACTATATCCTCAATGCGATTCGTTTTTCTGATCGCGACCAGGAATTCGATTCCCATTTGGCCCGCTTGCGCGTTCGAACAGCCCTCAATACACGCATCTCCCTGAACTCATTTCTCCAGTACAATAGCGCTACAGATAGACTGAGCCTCAATGCGCGATTTCGTTACCATTTTGGCGAGGGCAACGATTTGTGGCTGGTTTATGACGAAGGCTTGAACACGGAACGCGATGTTTTCGTTGGGCCGAGCCTGCCGTTTTCGAACAGCCGCGCGCTGGTGCTCAAATACACGCATACATTGATCAGATAGCAGAGGCGCGCGATATGAAAACCAGCGTAATTTTTGCGATCATCGTGCTCGGATTTGTGATGACCGTGCAGGCGCAAGACGTCTTTCCGCCGCCATCCGAACGCCCCACAATCCACGCAGGCCGTGCGAACGGGGCGCTGGCCATTGACGGTAAATTGGATGATCCTGCCTGGCGCTTGGCAAGGCCCGCCAACAGTTTTACGCAGGTGGAGCCAAATCAGGGGAGTAAACCGAATTTCGACACGGAAGTCCGCGTGCTTTTTGACAAGAAAAATCTCTATATCGGCGCCATTTGCAGGGATTCGACCGGTTTTTCCGGCGTGCGCGTGCCCGATCTGCGCCGGGATTTTGATTACTTTGAAAACGACCTTTTCGGAGTCAGTTTTGATCCGTTCCGGGATGAACGCAACAGCCAGACTTTCCAAGCAAACCCTTATGGCTCACAGCGTGATCTACAGGTGATCGACGGACAGTTTTTCAATACCGACTGGAACGATCGCTGGAAGACACGCACGGCGGTCACAGATTCGTGTTGGACTGTTGAGATGGCGATACCGTGGTCTACGCTCCGGTATCCAGCAGGCGAAAATGCCGAGTGGGGTATAAACTTCGTCCGTAACATCCGCCGCAACAAGGAGATTACCGGCTGGTCGGCTTGGCCTCGCGTTTATTCGCCCTACCGAATGGAGTATGCCGGGGTGATTAGAGGCCTTTCGCCGCCGCCGCCGTCCCGAAACCTTCGCATTCAGCCCTATATAAGCGGTCGCGGAAATCGCGTTCGAAATCTCACAACGACGAACAGCAATACGGATCCTGATATCGGCGGCGACTTAAAATGGGCATTGACGCCCAATAGTGCGCTCGATTTGACTTTTAACACCGACTTCGCTGAAGCCGACGCCGACCGACAAGTGATTAATACCACGCGCTTTTCGGTTTTCTTCCCCGAAAAGCGGCAATTTTTCCTTGAAAACGGCAGTCTGTTTGATATTGGCAGCACGCTGTCGGTCAAGCCCTTTTTCAGCCGCCGAATTGGACTCGATAACTCGGGCAGTCCTATCCCTATCGACGCCGGGGGGCGCATCACATTTCGCGACGTCGCGCAGAGCGGCGGCGCATTATTCATTCGACAGCGGGGAAATTCAGGAAGTCCCGCGAGTCATTTTGGCGTCGCGCGCTATAACCGAAATATTGGCAAGATCAACAGGATCGGCGGACTGGTTACGCATCGATATGATGAATCATCGGGAGAAAACAATTCTGTCCATAATACGGTTGTCAGCCTGGACGGCTTATTTCGATTGACCGAGACGGCCACAGCGATTCCAATGATTTCGCGATCCTGGACAGCCGGCGCCGAAGGGGATGGTTTGGCCGCGAATTTATGGATTTATAATCGGACAAGCTGGGGATATGTCGGCCATTTTCAGGCGGTTGTTTCGGAGAATTACAATCCGGCTTCCGGATTTCTCGTCAGAAGAAACCTGATCGTCACCAGTCCGGCCGTCTCTCTGGACTTACGCCCTCAATGGCGACCGGGGTTCATCCGAAACTTTGATCCTGGGTTTACCGGGTATTGGTATCATCGCGCATCTGATCGAAAATTCCAGGAAGGTTGGCTAACCCTTAGACCTCTGAGTATTGTATTCGAAAATGGAGGTTGGCTGGCGTTTTATCTGATTCCGAATTGGCAGCGACTGGAAGAAAAAGATGTTCAATTCTTCCGGCCATTCGGCGTCGCGCTGGCAGCCGGCAATTACACCTATTGGCGTTACCGGCTGCGCGTAGGGTCAGATCAGTCGAAACGAGTGGCGGCGAGTGTTTTTGGCTCGACTGGGGATTATTTCAACGGCAAGCGCGAAGAATTGGGCATTCGACTCAAATATGCCCCTTCTCCGTATGCTGCACTGACCGCCGAATACGAACTCAATCATGCCGGCGATCTCGGCATTTTGGAAGAAGAGCAGACCACGCATCTTCTCGGCCCCGAGCTGCGACTGGCGCTCAATCCGCGCCTGCAGATGTTTGCTTTTTATCAATACAATTCTTTTAGCGAGAACTCGAGTTGGAATGTGCGATTCGCCTGGGAGTTCGCGCCGCTGTCGTATCTCTATCTCGTTTTCAACGACTCGAAATTCGAGGGGAACGGACTTTCCCCTTTTCCGGAGACGCGCCAGATCATTATGAAGTTGAACTACCAGTTGCAGATATGATCCGACATTCCGCACACGAAAATTGGAGATAGGGATCATTGCTTTCTCTCATTAGCGCCGTCCTTCAGGGCGGCGACAAGAGCGTTCTTCACCCCCTTCTCCCCGCCTCGCAAGCGCGGCGGGGAGAAGGGAAGCGTGATATAACCAAAACCCCGGCTTGAAAGCCGGGGCTAATGAAATATAAAATCCAGGCGGATGCAGAAGTTGTCAAAAAAATGTTCTGTCAATAAATGATTTCAAATGCAAAAATTGACGTGCGGAATGTCGGATGATCTTTAAATGAATCAGATAACAAGATGAATGACATGAAATACAACTTACTCCTGTGTGTTCTTTGCGGTCTTTTTTCGTGCGCGGATTCGCCGCACCCGCCTGCGATCCCGGTGAGCTGGGATCCGTTTCTGGAAACCAGGTTCGAGCCGTACGCAGACAACAGTGCAACGACTGTCATTTTCAGTGACAGTTTGAAGGCGCTCGTCGGCAAACGCATCTCGCTGATCGGATATATGTTTCCCTTAGGGCGCGGGCAGAAACACAAGCATTTCGTTTTGGCCATGAATGACGCCTCCTGTGGGTTTTGCGGCGGCGGCGGTCCAACGTCCTATCTGGAAGTCGTCAGCGAGACGCCGGTTCCGTTTACCTATGAACCCATTAAGATGAGTGGCGAATTGGAGATCGACGTCCGCTTGCGCGAATACATGCTCTTTCGCATGACGAAGGCTCAGCCGGAACAGATTTCACTCGAGGAGTTGCAGCCGAAACCTGAACATGAACAAGAGCAGATGGACGCACCACTCCTCACCAAAGAAGACAGTCTGTTGATTCAACAATTTCTGCAGGCTTCACCGCTTGAGAAAAAGGAATAGTTATGGTTAAGCTCGAAAATATCATCCATGGTTTTGCAGGAAAGACTGTTCTCGATATGCCGCGGTTCGAAGCGGTACAAGGCTCGCACTGGTTGGTCATGGGCCAGTCCGGCAGCGGCAAAACCACCTTGCTGCACCTCATGACCGGACTGCTGCGACCTTCGCGGGGGACTATCGAGGTCGCGGATGAAAAAATTGGCCAATTTCGCGGGGCCGAACTCGATACCTTTCGAGGACGTCATATCGGCATTGTTTTCCAGCAGTTGCACTTGCTGCCGACCCTGACCGTGGCCGGTAACCTGCTGCTGGCGCAATACCTTGCCGGCCTGCGCCAGGAACCGGCGCGGGTGCAGGAAGTGCTCGGCAGCCTTGATATTACCGATAAAGCGGACGCCTATCCCGAAGAATTGAGCTACGGCCAGCAACAACGGGCAGCCATTGCTCGCGCCGTCATGAACCGCCCTGCCGTCATCCTGGCCGACGAACCTACATCGAGCCTGGACGACATGCATAGCAATCAGGTTTTGGATTTGCTGATCGACCAGGCGAACCGGCAAAACGCTACGCTGATACTCACGACCCACGATCGCCGCGTGCAGGGCCGATTCGAAAATAAGCTGACCCTGAACGCATTTACAGAATGAAACGATAAAGCCATGAATCTCATCAAACTCAATTTTTCATACATCCGGCGTCGCAAACTCAACAGTGTACTCAACACACTGCTGTTGGCGCTCGGCGTCGCCACCATTGTCGTGCTTCTGCTCTTCGGCGCGCAATTCGAAGAGAGTTTGACCCGCGACGCCGAAGGGATCGATCTCGTGGTCGGCGCCAAGGGCAGTCCGATGCAGCTCATTCTTTCCAGCATCTATCATGTGGACGTGCCGACCGGCAATATTCCACTGCCTGAAGCCAGGAAGATTGTCGCCCAGCGCGCCGTCAAAAAGGCCATTCCGCTGGCTTTGGGCGACAGCTACCGCGGTTATCGCATCGTCGGGACGACCCACGATTATCCCATGCACTACGGCATTTCAGCGGGTGAAGGCAGGCTCTGGGAAAAGGCGCTGGAAGTGACGGTCGGCGCGCGAGCGGCGGAAGAAGCCGGGCTGAAAATTGGCGATGAAATCGTCAGCTCGCACGGCTTGAACGACGGCGGCGCCGGCCACCACGACCACGCTCTCCGAATCGTCGGCATTCTACAACCGAGCGGTACGGTTGTGGACCGTCTGCTGCTGACCAGCATTCCCACGGTCTGGGACGTGCATGAGAAAACTGCAAGCGATGAAGATCACGCGGAAATAGAAGAGGAACATGACGACGGGCATGACGGCGAGCACGCCGACCACGCGTCTGAGGACGATATCTTTGCGCTCGACGACAGCGAAGGCAAGGAAGTGACAACGCTGTTGATTCAATACAGCTCGCCGATAGCGGCGGCGATGTTCCCGCGGTTTGTCAACAGCGAAACCAATTTGCAGGCTGCATCACCAGCCTTCGAAACGGCGCGTTTGTATTCGCTTTTGGGGGTCGGCCTGGACGCCGTCCGGGCTTTTGGCGTGATCCTGATCGCCGCCGCGGCGCTCAGCGTGTTTGTGGCGCTCTATAACGCTCTGAATGACCGGCGCTACGATCTGGCCGTCATGCGGACCATGGGCGCCTCACGGACAAAGCTACTTCTGCATGTTCTGCTCGAAGGCGTTCTGATGACCTTAAGCGGTGCCGTGCTCGGTTTGCTGCTCGGCCACGCGGCAACGGAGATGTTAGGTCTTTTTCTCCGCGAGGCGCAACAGGTCGAGCTGACAGGCTGGATCGTGCTGCCGGAAGAGCTGTGGATCGCTGTGCTGGCGCTTGCGGTCGGCGTCATCACCGCGCTGCTGCCGGCCATCCAGGCCTATCGCACGGACATCGCCCGAACGCTGGCGCAACGGTAAGCTGAAGGAGTTCTATAATAAGGTTCTATGTCGTTTTGTGTGGGTAAATCATTTTTGTATTTGATCATTTCTCTACGCCGAAGGCGTTTTACTCTACAGCCCAGGGTATGCCGGTGGAACGGCATACCCTGGGACTGCGTCGGCGGAAAATGGAAACTCTGAAAGAGTTTTACAAACTATCGTCGCGGGCATACCGGCTTCCCCTGGCCCGTTGCCCGTCCCAAACGCAACATTTGTAAATGAAGACCAAATGAGATTGAAGTTCAGTGAATGGCTGCGACGTTTGGGAGCCCTTTTGTAAAACCCTTGCAGGGTTTATGAATTTATCGATGCTTGACCCAGGGTTCCCGCCCGACCCGTCGGGCGGGAACCCTGGGCTGTGGAGTATAACGCCTTCGGCGTAAGCTTTTAAGCGTTTCACCCACACAAAACGACATAGAGCCTATAATAATCACTGATGTTACGCGCCAGCCGCGACGCCGTAGAAACTCTCGTTAGAGTCATTCCCGCCTGCGCGGGAATGATGTTTCTCAGGTGTTGTTTGGGAAATTTCCAAGAGTGCGTAACATCAGATTCCAAAACACCAAAATGAAAGGACATTAGCCATGATAAACAGAATGCTTTCAATCCTGTTTTTAGTGTTTTGCCTTAACACAGCAGGCCTGGCGCAAAAGAAACAAGCGGACAAGGCGAATAACAAATCGGCGGAAACTTCCAAGAAAGACCAAAAACCGGTGCGGGTGACCTGGAATGCACTGTCAAAGTTCGATTTTGTTCGTGAAAACGGCAAGTACGCGCCGAAGTTTGCCGAAGAGATTCAAAAGCTCGACGGCAAAAAAGTCGAAATCGAAGGTTTTATGGTGCCGCTGGAAACGTCCGGCAAGCAGACCAGTTTCATTTTGAGCAAGATTCCGTTTTCGGAATGTTTCTTCTGCGGCTCCGACGAGATCCAGACCCTGATCGAGGTGCGCTTACAGAAGCCCGCGGCCTTTAAACTCACCTCGGTCGTCGTCAGCGGCGCCCTCGAGCTGTTGACCGATGATCCGATGGGCATGGTTTACCGCATCAATGATGCGATAGTGATTTTTTGAGAAGATAGGTGATGACAATAAAATCATGATAAAAATGAATGGAGAGAAAAGTGACTGTTTTATTAAAAGAATTCGGGGTTGAGCGGCGGGCGGATATTTTGGGCATATCGATTTCCGCTCTCTGTATCGCACATTGTTTGTTCTTGCCCCTGTTTCTTCCGGCTTTGGCCCTTCTCGGCTTGAGCATCGCACCTGACCCTGTCATAGAGCAAGGTCTTATCCTGCTCTCGGTGCTTATAGCAGGCTTTTCGGCGGCAGCAGGTTATTACAGGCATCACCGAAACGCGGCGCCGTTCGCGTTTTTTCTGGCAGGGAGCGCATTGGTGATTTTTAGCCAATTCCTGGTTAAAGAGAGCCTTGAGCCCATTGTCTTACCGGCCGGTGCGCTGCTTTTTGTCATTTGCCATGCCGTAAACCGGCGATTGTGCAAAACGTGTCCGGCTTGCCGGAATCGCACGCTGGAATCTGATTAGCAGGTTGTGGACAGACAACTACCCAAAAGCATTCTGATTGGCAAATGTCGACAATCTCGTATTTCACTACAAAAAGGAGAGAACCATGTTAGAAGCCGTTAATCTTACCAAAAAATATAACGGAACAACCGCACTTGATTCACTAAACCTGAAAATCGAGTCGGGAGAAATCTTTTGTCTGTTAGGCGCAAACGGCGCGGGCAAAACCACCACCATCAATCTGTTTTTGAATTTCATCGAGCCGACCGGCGGCACTGCGCGCATAAAAGATCTGGACGTCGCCTCTCACGCTTTGGAAACCAAAAAATACCTTGCCTACATCCCTGAACAGGTCGCCCTGTACGGCAATCTGACCGGCCTGGAAAATCTGGAATACTTCACCGCCCTCGCCGGACATGATGATTACGCCGAAGATGGTTATCTGGAAATCCTTTCGAAGGTAGGATTGAATGCAAAAGCAGCGCAAGAGCGCGTCTCTACCTACTCCAAGGGCATGCGCCAGAAAGTTGGCATTGCCATCGCTGTGGCGAAGGAGGCGGAAGCCCTTTTGCTGGACGAACCGACCTCAGGCCTCGACCCAAAAGCCAGCAACGAGTTTGCCGCGCTGCTAAAGCAACTTTCGGAGACTGGAACTGCCATCCTCATGGCGACGCACGATCTCTTCCGGGCGAAAGAAACCGGCACACGCGTCGGCATTATGAAGCAGGGGAAATTGGTGGAGTCGCAAAACACGGACGATCTTTCGCATGTGGATCTGGAGAACATCTATCTTGAACAGATGCATGAATGACGACAGGAAATTGAAAATCAGCATTGCCCCGTTCACAAATTCTACATCAAGCGCCTGAGCAGAGGACCTGCCAAGGGTGAGATGATTTCACAATAAGATTCTTCATTGAATCAGAAAGTAATGACAAAAAAAGGACGCCTTTTTCTATGAAAACACCACGCACGACATCAGTGGATTACAACTGCCCAATTGAAAGCAGAATAATGCACCGGAACCGGCACAATCACGATCATCATCAGTCCAACTCCTGCTGCCAAAACCAGGGCCATCATTTTCATGTCCACCGGATCGGGCCTGAGCGTACAGGGCAAAAGAAGGCGTTGTGGTATTGCCTGGTAATCACGCTGGTGATGACCGTTGTCGAGCTTCTTGCCGGACATTACACCGGCAGCTTGATGCTTTCAAGCGACGGACTGCATATGCTAAGTCATTCAGCTTCTTTAGCCGTGAGCCTGCTCGCCATTGTATTTGCAACGCGTAAACACAGTGATGCGCTGCCGTTTGGCTGGTATCGGCTGGAGATCATAGCCGCCCTGTTCAACGGTCTTCTGCTGTTGGCCCTGGCAGGCTGGATCATCTTTGAGGCGCTCGAACGGCTGGCGGCGCCGGAATTGGTTTCCACCCAAGAGATGATCTTTGTGGCCGCACTTGGCCTCGTCGTAAACATTGTGACTGCGGCGATTCTCCATCGCTCTGGCGTGGAAGATCTAAATACGCGCAGTGCATATCTGCACATGCTGGGCGACTTGTTTTCCTCAGTCGTAATCGTCATTGGGGGATTTGTCATGATGTACACCGGCTGGCTCCTGATTGATCCGCTGCTGAGCACTATCGTCGCTCTGGTTGTGTTAAAGTGGTCGTGGGCGCTGTTGCGGGACGCCTTCCGCATTCTACTGGAAGGGAAGCCGGACGCGATAAGCCCCGACCGGGTCAAACGAAGTTTGAAAAACACTTTGCCGGAAATTCTTGATGTCCATGATTTGCGCATCTGGGAGATCACGTCACAATATCTCTGCTGTACGCTGCACGTCGTACTGGAAGACATGCTATTGAGTGACGTTACAGAGCTTAAGTTGCGCATCAGAGAACTGCTTCACGCCGAATTCAATATGGCTTATGCAGTGATCCAGGTTGAGTGCGACCAAATGTCACTAAACGATTCAAACGGTGCAGTCCTGAGAGCGGCTTTGACGGGGGAACGACATTAGGCTTTCCCTTCCTGAGAAAAATAAAGGCGCTTAAGTGAGTAAGCAAATTTTAAAATGATGAAGAAACCAAGGAGGAAGAGGATGACTACATTCATAATCGCAAAAAAGGAATTCAAGGAAATCGTCCGCGACGGGCGTTTCCGCTGGCTTTCCGGCGTACTGCTAGTGCTGCTGCTGGCGGCGCTTGCAACCGGATGGCAGTATGCAGAACAGGCTCAAAATGAGCGTGAAACGGCGGAGAAAGCCGACCGCGAAACTTGGCTGGCGCAGGGCGCGCGCAATCCGCACTCCGCCGCACACTTCGGTCACTACGCTTTCAAACCGACCCCGTTTCTGGCCTACATAGATCGCGGATTGAACTCGTTTTTGGGAACGGCAATTTGGCTCGAAGCGCATTCTCAAGATCCGGCCGGCTTCCGTCCCGCGGAAGATGCGACGTCCTTGCAAAGGTTCGGTGATTTGACTGCCGCGTGGACGCTGCAATACCTGATACCTTTGTTTATTATCATCATGGGTTTCAGTGCATTTGCCGGCGAAAGGGAGCAAGGTACATTGAAACAGCTTAAGAGTCTGGGACTGCGCAGCAGCCAGTTGGCGCTGGGCAAAACGCTTGGCATTGGGGCCGCCCTGGCGCTGGCGCTCGTTCCAGTCACCATCGTTGCCCTTGCGCTGTTGGGTTTGAGTGTAAATGCTGACAGCTTCCCGGCAATTGTGCCTCGCTTGTTCGGGCTTGGCCTGATCTACACTCTGTACTTTATAGCCTTTTTCAGCCTGACCCTCGCTGTTTCAGCCAAAGCAAAAACACCCAGATTGGCTCTGCTCGTTCTGCTTGGTTTTTGGATCGGCGGCGGACTTCTTCTGCCGCGTCTCAGTGCAGACGTCGCGGAGTCTGTCTATCCAACGCCGTCCATCACGGCTTTTTGGGAAGGCGTCAGCACGGATGTCGATGAAGGCCTTGATGGTCAAACTTCCCGCCGTCAGCGGAGTGAAGCACTGCAACAAAGAGTCCTCGAACAATATGGCGTCGACAAAGTCGAGGATCTCCCTGTCAATTATGCCGGCATTCGTTTGCAGGACAGCGAAGAATACAGCAACCTGGTTTTCGACAAACACTACCAGCAATTGTGGGACACATTCACCAACCAGGAAAATCTGCAAGCATTCGCCAGCGTTCTATCTCCGTCCATTGCTGTGAGCGCCATCTCAAGAGGATTTGCAGGAACGGATCTGCACCAGCATCGTCATTTCGCAGACGCCGCTGAACTGCACCGCCGCAAGATTGTCAAAATCCTTAACGACGACCTGGCGGAGAACGGCGCCGAGGCCGGATTTGGTTATATGGCTGATGAGAAACTTTGGCAAGATGTGCCTCAGATCGAATACAGTTCACCGAGTTTCTCCTGGGTTCTCTCCCACTACCCGCTGCAACTTGGCATTCTTGCGCTCTGGGGAGTTCTGTCCTTTATGATTATGATTCGCTCGGTGAATAATGTGCGCGTCGTTTGACGGTTTTATCTTACGCGATTTAGCCATGCGGCCATCGTCCCGTATTCGTAGATTCTGCATGAAGAAGGTCCAATCCTCAATGGATTGCCCGGATTACACTTACAAGAGGGAAGAAAACAATGCTTTTAAAAGTCTTTAAGAATGAGTGGCGTCTGATGGCGCGAGAAAAGACGCTTTGGTTCGCAGCGCTCCTGTTGCTTGCCTTCGCGATATATGCCATCCAAAACGGTATAAACTGGCAAAGTCAGCGTCAGACAACGATTGCAAATTATGTTTTGGAAGCTGAGAAAGCACTCGATGAGCAGCGTGCCGCCGTTGAAGAACAGGAACAGAACCCCGATGCGAACAACGGGAGACCGGCGGGCGGTCAACCAAACCGCGCCTCCTACGAAGCAACACTGCCGCCGGGGCCGCTCTCGGCGCTGACCATCGGCCAAAGCGATCTCTATCCCTTTCGCGCTTCCGTCTCTCCGTTTCGGAGACAAGACAATCTCTTCCGAAACTATCAGATTGACAGTCCGCTTGGATTGCTCGCCGGCAAGTTTGACTTCACTTTCGTGATTGTCTATCTGCTGCCGCTGTTGATTATCGCACTGGGCTACAATCTTCTTTCCGGAGAAAAGGAAAGCGGCGTCCTGGCTTTGGCGCTTTCGCAACCACTATCGGCGAGCAAGCTCGTCTTTGGCAAAGTGCTCGCGCGCCTTGCGCTATTGACCGGTTTGGTGATTGTCGTGGGTATTCTGGGGGGTATGTTCGGTGTTGCGGGATCAGATGTAGCTCTACCGTTGGATCGATTGGTTTTCTGGCTGGCCATCATTGGCGTCTACGCGACGTTCTGGTTCGCGCTCACGGCTTTGGTCGCCGCCTTTGGTCGGAAATCTGAGATGAATCTCACCGTATTGATGAGCGCCTGGCTCCTTTTTTTGCTCGTCGTACCCGCTCTCCTCAACATATCCATCAATCAAATCAGCCCGGTCCCTTCCCGCATGGAATATGTTTCCAAGATGCGAGCGGCGGAGAATGACGCCCAGCGAAAGAGCAGTGAATTGCTGGCGGAGTTCTATCACGAGCATCCCGAATTGGCCGCCGGGGAGCAGCGGCGCGATTTTGTCTCCACATTCTATGCCGTGCAGCAAGACGTTGAAAGCTCTGTTCTGCCGGTGGCGCAGGAATATGAACGTCGACTCATGGATCAGCAGGCGCTCATCGGAACGTTTCGATTGCTCTCGCCGGCGGTCGTCGTGCAAGAGGCGCTGAATGACATCGCAGGTTCCAGTGTGGCGCGCCAACAAAGCTATGTCCGGCAGCTTCGTGAATACCTTTTGGAATGGCGGTCCTTTCTGGCGCCGAAGATCTTTCGCAGTGAACGCTTGGCTTCAAGAGATTACGAGGCGTTGCCGCGATTTGAGTTCCAGGAAGAAGAGACTTCGGTGATCTCCGCACGCGTCATGCCTGGTGCGGCGGGCTTGCTCGTTCTTACAGGCGTTCTGTTGTTCTGGGCGACGGCAAAGTTGAAGAGATTTCGGCTGGTGAGCTGAGTTTACATTTTCACTGATGTTACGCACCGCAACGGAGATTCTTCTTTGCGGGACAAGCCTTCTCCTATTAGCGCCGGACTTCAGTCCGGTGACAAACGAAACGCCTTCTTCCCTCTCTTCCACCGTCCCGACGTTTCGGGAGTGGAAGAGAAAGGGGGGTGAGTCTCTCGCTCGTCTCCTGGCTGAAGCCCAATGTCACTAACTTTTCATGATTCTGAGTTCAAAAACGCCCAAGCGACGACTGTCGAAAAACATGCTAAAGCATGGACTACAAACGACCGTGCTTTCGTCACGCTCAAAATTGACGGATGCTCTGTCGTTTGTAGTCCACGCTTTAGCGTGCCTTTGCTGCGACAGACAATTTGAACCCAAAAAGTAAAAAGTTAGGGCATTGGGCTGAAGCCAGGTGTTAATGAGACGATGTTTGTACTTGACTATCAGGAAATGCATTGGCGCGTAACATCAAATTTTCAATCTTCTGGATTCAGAGTTCAAGGGAATCATCACTTATCAACCATTAGTGCAAGTGAAGATGGTAGCGAAAGAAAAGCGCTTCATAATCAAAATCTCTTTTCTGTGGGAATCTAAATGTCGAAGAAAAAATCTGTGTTAGTAGCAAACGGCCTGTGTGTTGATCGCGGCGGTCGTCGCGTCCTCACTAACGTCAGCTTCAGCGTCGGCCATGGCGAAGTCTTCGCCCTGCTCGGCGGCAACGGCGCGGGCAAGTCGACAACTTTGTTGACCTTCCTGGGCTTTCTCAATCCTTCGGAGGGCAGTGCTAGCGTCAATGGCGTTGTCGCCCACGAAGACAAAGCCGCCATCCGCCAGCAAACGGCTTATTTGCCGGAATCTGCCAATCTCTATGCTCATCTCTCAGCACGTGAGAATCTCAAGTATTTCCTCTCGCTCGCTCGCGTTAACCGTTCTTCAGACGAGATCGAACATGCCTTGAATACCGTCAGCCTGGCCGAAGATTCGAGATCGAGAAGACTCGCTTCCTACTCCAAAGGCATGCGGCAAAAGGTGGCCATCGCCTTGGCGGTGTTGCGAAAGACCCCGGTACTGTTACTGGATGAGCCGACTTCAGGGCTTGATCCCATCGCAATCGATGAATTTAATGCCATTCTGATCGCACTTGCAAACAAAGGCACGACGACGCTCATGGTCACACACGACGTCTATGGCGCGTGCCATGTTGCGCGCCGTGTTGGCTTGTTGCAGAAGGGACAAATGGTGGGAATTTTCGAGGCGCCTGAGAATGGACAGATTTCCGCTGAAAGCTTGCATCAAACTTTTGCGGAGCATAATGGCCAATGAAAATACAAACCGCCTTTCTGATTGCGAAGGAAGAATGGCGCTATTGGCGACGTTCGAGGCTTGGCGTGATTACAGGCCTGACCCTGCTCATGCTTGTGCTCGCATCAATCGTCAGCACAACGCTTCAAGTAGAAACTGAACGGGCCGCGCGTGAAAACTTCCAAGCGAATGCTGAGCAAACCTTCCGAGAGCAACCCGCACGCCACCCGCACCGCATGGTTCACTACGGCCACTACGTGTTCCGTACCCCTGCGCCCCTCGCGATGATCGATCCTGGTGTAGACACGCACACGGGCACCATCATGTTCCTGGAAGGACACAGGCAAAACACCGCCGTCTTTTCCCCGCGATATTCTGCACCCCAAGCCGGCTCGTTCGCTGAACTGACGCCCGCTTTTTCTTATCAAATACTGGCGCCTCTCTTGTTCGTGATCATCGGCTTTGCTTCCATTTCGAGAGAACGCGAGGGAAAAACCGACTACATCCTGGTGACGAGCGCTATTTCCCCGGTCGAGCTGTGGCTGGGCAAATCGCTCGCTCTGACCAGTGTTGCCATGATCGCACTTATCCCGATGGCGATCGCCCTGGTCTTCGCCGTGACGCAAGGCGAGAACGTCATTATTGCCAGTGTGTTTTTTCTGGGCTACATGGCGTATCTGGCTTGCTGGTCGAGCCTGATTACGGCCGTATCTGCCTGGGCGCGACAATCATCTTTGTCGTTATCGATCTTGCTCTCCAACTGGGTCCTGCTCTGCGTGATCTTGCCGAGACTGGCCAGCAGCGCAGCGGGGACCGCCGTGCCCCTGGACGGCAAAATAGCGAAAGATCTGGAGATGACGCGCACCTTGCGTGAGCTCGGCGACGGTCACAACGCCAACGACCCTGCCTTTGAAAAGCTTCGCGCCCAGTTGCTGGAGCAATACAATGTCAAAGACGTGGAGGGTCTGCCGGTAAACTTCCGCGGCATGGTTGCTCATACCAGTGAAGCCAACCTTACCGAAGTCCTCAATACATTCGCTGACGAGCGCATGGAAAAAGAAAGCGCTCAATCTCATCTGGTGCGCTGGCTGAGTCCGCTGTCGCCGGCACTGGTAGCGAAGGCTTTTTCTATTTCATTGGCCAGTACAGATTTGCGCCAGCATCACCGTTTCCTGCGCGACGCTGAAGCTTTGCGCTATGATTTTGTACAAAAAATCAATCAATTGCACGCCCATCAACTGTCTTACGCTGATGACATTCGGCGCAGCGACGATGAAGCGTCCTCACAGCGAGCACGCATCAGCGGCGAAAACTGGAGGTTGCTAAAAACCTTCTCCTGGCAGCCGTCTGGCGCCGGGGAGCGTCTGTCTGAAATCCTGCCGCAGCTAATCATTCTATTATCCTGGGTTGCGGGTTCCGCTCTTTTCGGCGCCGCCGGGACACAACGACTTTTTAGAGAGAACGATGTCTGATCTATTGCATGAAATTCGCTTTGCGTTAAATGAGAAAGTAGTTCGTTGGACACTGTTGATCGCGTTTCTCCTCTCAGGAATTTCCCTCATCAATGGGTGGCTCGCGATTCAGCATCAGGAAGACCAGTTGGCGGTTCTCAAATCTGAGACAGCAGCTGATCAAGCGCACGTCCTGCCGACACAGGGCGACGCTGGCAGCGCCGGTTACTACGTCTTCCATCTCACCTATGACCCGCCTTCCAAACTCGCCTTTACAGCCATGGGAATGCGCGACGAACTTCCCTGGAAGCACCGTCTCAGAATCCTCGCGCTTGAAGGGCAGATTTATGAGAGCGATCCAGGCAACCCCGAGCTGTCGCATTTGGGCAGCTTAGACTTTGCCTATGTTGTCGCCATCATTTTGCCTCTTTTGTTGATCGGCTTGCTCTTTGATCTCGACGCCCGCGAACGCCGAGAATCTCGGTACGAATTGCTCTGCGCAACCAGTATCAGCGGCGAACGCGTGCTCCTCTTTCGTGCCTGCGCCCGCGCCGTGCTGCTGTTCGCGGCTATCATTGCTCCTTTTCTGGCAGCCCTTCTTTTCTCAAACGTCGCGCTGGCGACAAGCCTAAGCATTGTCCTGGCAGTGATGATTCACACAATTTTCTGGCTGGGCGTCTGTCGAATCGTGACAAGCAGAAAGATCGAAGGTGTTACCGCGGCCGCGACATTGTTCGGGCTTTGGTTGCTGCTCACCAGCATTATTCCGCTTGCCGGAAAGCTCGTTGCTGAACAATCGATCACAGTCCCCGATGGCGGCGACATATTGCTGACCCAGCGTGAGACTGTGAATGACGCCTGGGATCTTCCCAAACCGGCAACGATGGATCGATTCGTCGAAGTGCATCCGGAATGGAGCGAGGGAGCCGCGGTGAATCAGCCCTTCGAGTGGAAATGGTACTACGCCTTCCAGCAGGTTGGTGATCAGGAAGCGCAGCCATTGTCGACTGCCCTTTACCAGGGCATTACCCGTCGCGACCAGCGCATGGCGTGGGTCTCTTTCTTCTCACCGCCGTTGTTAATTGATCGCTGGCTCAGCCGCACCGCCAAAACCGATGTCGCCCAGCACCTGCGCTACATAGATTGTGTTCGCCAATTTCACAGCACACTGCGACACTTTCATTACCCCATGCTCTTTGGTGAAGAGCCTTACTCGGAAGAAAAGATGGAGCAACTGCCACAGTTCGAACCTTGTCAGACGCGATAGATTAGCGGGATCGATCACGGCATTTTCCCATGACGGCAAACCAGGCGCAGAGGCCGCTCGAGAGATAATTACGAATTACCGACGACCTCGATTTCGATGGTGACGTCGACGTCGTTGTGGCGACCGAGCAACGAAAACCCCGGAAGGAATAGTTCATTAAATCTTGAAATATTGGGGCTGTCTCAATACCTAAAAATTGCAAGACGACACACGACATGTCGTAGATTTTCAAAATTTTGAACCCCTGTACGCGGTATGTCTGGCATTCAGAGATTGTGTTCTGGGGCGGCCCCATGCCTTGCGCTAGAGCCTGTGCAAATAAGTCATTTTCAAAATGACGTCGCGCAGTTGACGGTCCCAGATCGACTGCTCGGTTCCCCGGTTATCGTTCAAGACGAGAAACAAGTCACTGCCTGGTCTGTGAATGAAATTGAGCCTGAGATTCGATGAAAACGCGTTATCCAGACTATTGTACTGCACCAGTAGATTGGCGAACAGCTTGGTGGAAAACGCATAGGACAATTTCAACCTGCCAACGTCGGCGTTGAACTTGCCGCCGGGCTTGGGGATATCGACGCGGTTGTGTGAATAGCCGAACTCAAGGTTCAGGTGCGACCCAATAGCGGTTCCCAAATTTGCGCCAAGATTGATGATTTCACCGCCGTAAATTTTCTGGTGTGTTCCATCCAGGCTCAAAACTATGGCGCGGCTTGGACTCGTGCTGAAAAAACCGCCGGTAAATGCTAAATCATACCGCATCGAATCGATTTCGACGCGATCGGCGAGCGTGAAAGCCTCTTCGAGAACCGTTTCCCCCGGTGAATAAAAAAAGCTGAGGCTCTCGCCTGATTCCCAATCAAAGCTTACAAACGGGCCAAAATTCCAGTCCCGCAAATCTCCCCCGGTATTCACATAATGCTGTCCGCCAAGAAAAAATGTGACGACGCGCAAGCCGAGAACGTCCGGGCGCGGGGAAATGCGTGCGAAAACGTCGGTGCGCCGTACGTCCGTGCGCAGGGTAAACCCCATGTCCGTTTGCACACTGTCCGAGATCATCAAATGCTGTAAATTCAGTCCCCACAAACGTTTGGTTTTGTCAATTGCGATGCGGTACGCCGTTCCGGATTGTCCCCCTTCCGTCATGGAGCGGGCAACAAAACCTTGTACGTTCGTGGTGTTGTTGAGCCAAAACGTGCCGTCGATTCCAATGTTTGTATTGGTTGTGTCCGCGGAGCGTTTATCCGTCGCCATTGCGCCGATATAATTTCCTGTCTCTTATACACATCT
>CAXHAT010000126.1:0-23920 GCA_964014485.1 uncultured Deferribacteres bacterium | reverse complement strand
GGAGTCTCGTGGGCTCGGAGATGTGTATAAGAGACAGTGATTTGATATTCACAATCTGACGTACCGAGTCTTTATCAAACTCAAGATCAACGCCCTTAATGCCAGATTTCCGCCCGTTGTAAACTTTTTGATTGATAAAAATCGCCAATCCTTCCAGCCAATCTCCAAAAACGGTTTCTTCGTTGGATGAAATGAAGGCGTCGGTCAAGGCTCTAACAATCTCTTCCGCGGTCATGAGATGTTTTGCTCTAAACAGATAGGGATTTTTCTTTTTGAGGACGGTTTTGAGCTGAAGTTTTTGAAGCCTGTCGATTCGTTTTTGATGAAACATTCCTATGTTTTCTTCAACGTACCGAGTGACTTCCGTTAATAGCATTCGATTCATATTCTTCGGCTCCAAAAAGCTCAGGTCGCGGCGTTTTGATCGCGTCTTTGATTTTTTGATAGTATTCGGGTAAAATTTCAATTCCTAACGAATGCCGCCCCATTCTTTGTGCAACCAGATTCGTCGTGCCCGAACCCGCGAACGGGTCAAGAACGCAATCTCCGGGCTTGGTAAAAAGTTTGATAAACCATTCAGGGAGCGCTTCAGGGAATGCTGCGCTGTGATTTCTGTTGCCGCACTCCGTTGCCAAGTGCAGAACGTTGGTTGGATAGGCTTTGTCCCGCGTCAGCCAGTTTGAAATATTTTTACCAAAACCGCTGCCAACTTTTGATTCGTCCCTGATTTTGTCCGTCTCACTTAAATTTTTTAGTCTGCTCTTTGCCCAGTCGCCCATTGGGACCATGACGGCTTCTTGGTACATGTTGAACTTTTTCTGTTTATTAAATTGGATGAGCCGCTCCCATGAATCTCGAAATCTGTTCGGCCATTTCCCGGGGTATGAATTTTTTTTATGCCAAATAAACTCTTCGGTCCACAGCCAGCCGCGTTTTCTCATTTCTAAAATCAATTCCATAACATAAATGCTCCTCTCGCCGTTGACGACTTTTTCTTTGATATTGAGAACAAAGGTTCCCGTCGGCTTGAGAACTCGGAAAAGTTCGTTTGCGATCGGCATGAACCAGTCAACATATTTCTCTGGAGAGACGCCGCCGTAAGTGTTTTTTCTTTGGTCAGCGTAGGGCGGTGAGGTGAAAACAAGGTCGACAGAACTCTCAGGAAATTGTTGAAGTATGTCTTTACAATCACCGAGTCTTATATCTGTGTTTATCTCCATCAGCACATATTTTTAGTACGGGTTTGGTGCAAAGGAACTGCGCTTTGCATTTTTGTTACAAATAAAGCAGAAGATTTGTTAGAAGCAAATATTGCCAATCAAATTGATGCAACTCAAAGCGGGCAATCGTCGTGTTTATCGAAGGCTTTGCTGAAAAGGTGGAAAACCGTTGCTCGGTGCGACTTCCGGGAAGATTCAAACCGCATCCTTTCATCTTGCTTTTTCAGCAATTCCGCTTTAAATTAACCGGTGATTTTAATCGCCTGTTTCAGGCGATAGCAAGAAAACAAGGAGTAGTTTCAATGTCAAAACAATCATTCGACAAGCTTTTCGGCGATGTTGTTAAGACGGTCAAGGACGGCTTTGAAAAGGTGACGACCAAGGGCGAACAGTATGGCCGAATGGGCCGCCTGAAAATGGACATGTTTTCTCTTGAGAAAGAGATGAACCGGTTCAAAACTCAGTTAGGCGCACGCGTTTATGCTTTAGCGGAAGAAGATGCGAAAGCTGACGTTTTTGCCGACGAAAATGTGAAAACCCAGATCGAAAAATTAAATGACGTCAAAGAACGGTTGGCTTTAAAAAAAGAAGAGTACGAGCGCGTTGAGCACGCCGAAGCACAGGCTGCTTCGAGCGAAGCTGAAGATTCGGCGCCGTCTTCCAATGCCGCCTCGGACGAAGAAAAAACAGAGAGCGAAGTTCGTGAACCAGTACAGGCTGAAACAGCGGAAAAACAACCCGCCGCTGCCTGATTTTTTCCCTTCCGCTTTGAGAACGCTTCCCGGTCATGCTCGATTGGACTTTCCAGTTAAACGCCTGCTGCAATTGCTGGTCTTTTCGAGCATTATCGGGTGTGTTGCTCCACACTCTTTATTCTCCCAACAAGAAACGCTGCAAATAAAAAGTCGCCGATTGAGCATTGATACGCCGAGAAAACAAATCGCACAGACGGAGTCGCGTTTTCTCAGCATTGTCGCCGGCGGTGACGTCATGGTTGGTCATTGGACCGCTCCCTTCTTGAACAAGCATGGTTCGGACTATCCTTATCGAAATTTCTCTGAGGTATTGCAAGACGCCGACGTCGCATTTGGCAACCTGGAAGCGCCTCTGGCCGACACAGGCAGTGCGGTTGAAGATAAGAAATTCACCTTCAAAGTGCCGACTCGTCATGCAAAAGGCTTGAAGACTGGCGGCTTCAATTTATTGAGCCTTGCGAATAACCATATCCTGGACTATGGAATTGGCGGCCTTGAGCAGACTCTGGTCGCGTTGGACAACATTGGAATGGCCTATGCAGGAGCCGGTTTAACGCTGGATGACGCCTGGCAGCCCGCAGTGGTAGAAACGCGCGTTGGGAAGGTAGCGCTTCTCGCTTTCGCCATGACGTTTCCAACTGAATTTTGGGCGACCGATGAGCAGGGCGGCACGGCATATCCTTATGAAAAAAGACTAATTCGCTACCTGGAATATTTAGAACAACAGGCGGATTTTACTGTCGTCTCGTTTCATTGGGGAACGGAGAAAAAGACGACCCCAAACGATTATCAAATCTATTTCGCGCGTCTCGCAATCGATCATGGCGCCGACTTAATTCTTGGACATCACCCGCATGTTCTGCAAGGTCTTGAGATCTACAAAAACAGGTTGATCGCTTATTCGCTCGGAAATTTGGCATTTTCAGTCTACTCCGGGACGGCGATTGACAGCATGCTCTTAAAAGTTTTTATGGATCGCGAAGGCTTGCTTTATGCGAAAATCATCCCGCTGAACATTGATAACAGCGAAGTTCTGTTTCAACCGACGCTTGCTTCTGAAAAGCGCAAGAACAGAATCATCGACGCGTTAGACAGCTTGTCCTTCGATCTAAACAACGAAGATATCGTCGGCGGGACAGGGTTGATTCTTGGAAGGCGGCGAGGCTTAAATCTCAAAGAACCAGGGACGGGTGCGAATTAAGGCCGATAGTTTCCTCTCTACCTGACACTTTTTTGTAAACTGCATTTTCGAGCCGTCTAAAGGTCCCGTTTTGTCATTCTGCAGGAATCTTTGTTATCGCCCAGTACAGATCATGCTCAAAAGTTCAAAGGGCGGATCAAAAAAGACGCTTTCAGTATGACAATTCCGGCCTATTTTGCCAGCTTTAGAAGCCTAGGCAAAAAGGTCAGGTAGTGAAATAGTTTTAACCGGACGACTTTATGAAAAAAATAACATGCTCATTGACACTGCTTTCTATTTTTATTTGCGCGGATCTTTCGGCCCAACCTCGGCGCCCGTCATTGCGCGCCCTGTACATTAAAGCCCATCCGCAAAACCAGGCCGAGAAGCCGAACAACAACGGAAGCGTGCATTTCGACCCGGCGCAAATTGGCAGCGCCGGCGAAGGCGATTTAACCTCCCAAACCATAAGACCGCCTAAAATTGACGGTCTGCTCAACGAACCGATTTGGAAACAGGCGGAATTCACTGATGATTTCATGCAGCGTGAGCCGCGCGAAGGAACCCCCGCTTCGGAACGAACGGAAGTGCGCGTTCTTTATGACAATGAAGCGCTTTATGTCGGATTTAAGTGCTTCGACAGTGAGCCGGAGAAAATTCTCGCCAAAGAAATGCGCAACGATTCCGAGCTGGACGGCGATGACAACGTTCGCGTCATCATCGACACCTACCTGGATCGTAGAAACGGATTCCATTTCCAGACGAACCCTCGCGCCGCACGCATTGACGCGCAGGTGACGGACGAAGGACGCAGCATCAACAGCGATTGGAACATCGTCTGGGAGGTTCAGGCGCAAGTGACGGATGAAGGATGGGAAGCGGAATTCAAGATTCCTTTGAACCAACTACGCTATCCAAAATCCGGCCAGACCACAGTCTGGGGGATCAACTTTGCGCGCGAAATCCGCCGTAAGCGTGAAGACGTTTATTGGGCGCCCATCCTGCGGGATTATGGCTTCGGCGACCGCGGCTTTTACAAAATCTCCAAAGCCGGGGACTTGACTGGACTCGAGCAAATGCCTTTTCGCAAGCGTCTGGAAATCACGCCCTTTAATCTCTCAGGCGTGCAGAGAAAAATTGTTGAAACGGATGAAATCGGCCGCTCTTCAGATATTGGCAGCGTTTTTAACGGCGGGTTTGATTTGAAATACGGCCTGACCGCCAACCTGATCGCGGACATGACCGTAAACACAGATTTTGCTCAAGTTGAGGCGGATCAAGAGCGCACGAACCTGACGCGCTTCAACTTGTTCTTCCCTGAAAAACGTGACTTTTTTCTTGAAGGCGCTGGTATTTTTGGCGTTGGCGGTTCATCCAGGCCGGGACGGGGCGGGCCGAGCGAAGCGCTTTTTTATAGCCGAAAAATTGGTTTGGTTGAAGATGATGACGGTGCAATTCATGAAGTGCCCTTGCGGCTTGGATCTAAAATCTCAGGCAATCTTGGCGGTCTGCAAGTTGGTTTTCTCGATGTCGTGACGGATCGCCTGGAAAGCCCGGACGATGCAACGCAACTTATTCAGGGCCGCACAAATTACTCTGTTTTTCGCGCGCGCAAGCCTGTGCTTGCTCAGTCTTCCATCGGTGCATTGGTGCAGTCAAAAGATGCGCTTTCCGGAGGCGATTATAACAGAATTTTTGCCGTGGACGGCGCTTTCGCTTTTGGCGGCAGTACGACGATCAATTCCTGGCTGGCAAAAACACAATCGTCGATTGCAGACGGTGATGGTTGGGCGGGAAATTTTAGCTTTCGCCGACGCACGGATCGTTGGAACACGAATTTCGGCTACACGCGAATTGACGATGATTTTAACAATGAGATGGGATTCATCCAAAGAACCGATATTCGCCGATACAATGCTGAAATTGGTCTTGGCCTGCGCCCCAAGAGCCTGGGCTGGATGCGCCGAATCTACAATGCGCCGCAAATCCGCTACTTGACCGACGGAACCAATACGCTGCAAACACGCCAATATGAATGGACGACTTTTCTGCAATTTGAAGCCGGGCATGTCTTTTTTGCCGGGCCGAAATTAATCTATGACAACTTGGATGACAATTGGACGGTTTTTGATTTTGACAATGAATCCAAAAAAGACATTGTTTTAGCGAAAGGCGCTTACGAATATTTCCAGTACGATTTTTTCTTTCGCACTGATGAGAGCAAACCGATCGCGATCAACGTTGGCGGCTCGGTCGGCGAATTCTTTAGCGGCACGCGCTACGGCGGCAGATTCGGTTTTACGTTCAAGCCGTCGCCGTTTTTCTCCTGGGAACTGAACTACAGCAATAATTTTGTCCAATTACCTGACGGCGTCACGCCCGAAGGCGAACCCACCTCCGGCGGCGATTTTAACACCAACGTGCTTTCCACACGCTTGATCTACACCATCTCCCGCGACATGTTCGCCAAAGCGTTTGTGCAATGGAACGACAGAAATGAGTCGCTTTCTTTTAACCTGCTCTATAATTTTTACTATCGTCCCGGCAGCAATATTTACATCGTTTTCAACCAGCTATGGGACGCCGGCGGCGACGTTTTTCAAGCCAACGATCGCGCCGTGCTTTTGAAAGCGGATTATTGGTTGAATTTGTAGACGAATTTTAGAATGGGGGAGACCAAGTGCATCTTTCCGAAAAAGACCTTCACAGCTTCTGGCGGAATTCCAATTATTTTAAGCAAAAACTTTCTTCAACGACAGGGCGGCAAATCGAGGTCGTCCGTCGTGGAGATTATAATCGCGACGCGGGCCCGGATTTTCGTGGTGCGGTGCTAAAAATTGACGGACGGCTTTTTACCGGCGATATTGAAATACATCTTGACGCGAGAGATTGGTACAATCACCAACATCATCAAGACCCGGGTTATAACGGCGTCATCTTGCACCTCGCTTTGGTTCAGCGCAACTCCGCCCCGGAAATTATTTGCGAAAATGGCCAGGAAGTGCTGCAAACGCTCGTACCAAAGGAAGTTTTGCCGGCTGAAAATCCGAACTCTGAGCATAAAGAATCTCTTGAGCCGCTGCAAGTCTGCCCGTTGCGCGACTGCGATATGAGCGATATTTTGACCACGGTAGAGGTCGCGGGAAAACATCGCGTACGGCAAAAAACCGCTCGCTTCGACGAGTTGGTCGATGAAATCAGTTGGGATCAGCTTTTATACAGCGGCGTCGCCGAGGCGCTTGGTTATTCAAAAAATCAAAAACCTTTCCTGCGTCTCGCAAGCTTGCTGCCCATCGGTTTGCTCTTTTCTGAAATCCGCAACACGCGCTCAGCGTCTCCCGACATGATCGTGTCCACGCTTCTTTTTGGCGGCGCGGGATTTTTTGACGCTCTGGACGATGAATTGGACGCCGAAGTTTTAGCGTACGCTCACCCGCGAAAGCAGCTATGGGAGAGCCTGCGTTATCCTTTGCAATTGCGTCCGCTGGATCGTTCGGAGTGGATCAGTTTTAAGCTGAGACCCCAGAATTTTCCCGCGCGCCGCATCGCCGCCGTCGCCGAAATCGTGCTGCGATTTTTCCAAAAAGGCATGCTCGAAACTTTGATCGGGAGCGTGACTGGAAGTGACAAAAAGATCAAACGGATCATTTCAGAACTGCGGGCTTTCTTTCTAGTCAAGGCCGAAGGTTTTTGGGCGGAAAACTATGATTTTGTGAACCGGAAGAATCCGGGAAAACGCAGCAAATCCTTGGGGGCGCTCGTTGGAGCGCAACGCGCGGACGACTTGTTGATCAATGTCGTTCTTCCCATCCTGAAATTGTATGCTGAAAGCAGCGGCAACGCCAGCCTGGCTAACCGTATTGACGAAATCTTTGCAAATTTTCCTGCTTTGCAAGAAAACGAGATTACCCGAAAAATGCACGCCCAGCTCTTCCCCGGAGAAACCCCGCCGCGTCAATCCGCCAGACGCGCGCTTTTTCAGCAAGGATTGATTCATCTGCACAAAAATTACTGCGCACCGCTGCGATGTCAATTGTGTCTGGAGTTGAAAACCCAGCGATAGACAATTCTTAACCCTGACAGAGTTCTGAGCCCTGCCAGGGTTATTGGATGCGCGGTGCAACACTCGCCACTATTTTCTATGAAATCCTTCCGGCCGGAATTATCTTTTTTGTCATCAGGCGGAATGACTTTCAATCAAAGGAAAAATTGATGTATTCAATTGAACCGAATTCGAGGCGGAGCGGCTTTGTTAAAGCATTTTTTCTGGCGGTGTGTTTGTTTCTGCTCGCTGTTCAACTATCCGCGCAATCGAAAGCGCCGGAGCACGGCAAACGCGTCGGGAAATTGATCGTTTCCGGCGCCATGGTCATCGACGGAGTGGGGACGCCGGCGGAAGGCCCCTACGACATTGTCATCGACGAAAACCGCATCTCGCGCATTGCACGCCACAATACAAACGCCGGTTATTACGAAGACGCCGACGCGGTGATCGACGCGAAGGACATGTACGTCACGCCCGGATTTATCAATATGCACAGCCACTTGCACGATAGTCGTGCGGGTATTTCTTTTCCTTTTGAATATCAATATTCACTGTGGTTGGGGGCGGGCATTACAACGGCGCGCGACTTGGGGAGCAACTTTACCAAAGCTTTGGCTGAAAAGGAAAAGAGCGCCAAAAATGAAATCGCCGCGCCGCGATTGTTGCTTTATCCGTTTTATTCCGGCGCACGCTCCGAAGAACAAATCCGAGCCTATGTGCAGGATATAAAAAAGAAAGGCGCGGACGGCATTAAATGCTGGGGGATAGACCGCGACACGTTTCTCATCGTCGCGGACGAGGCGAACAAACAAGAATTAAAAATCGCCCACCACGTCGGCGTGGAAGATGCCAACGCCTGGGACGACGCAGATGTCGGAACGTCGACAATTGAGCATTGGTACGGCGTACCGGACGCGGCGCTCGATGAGGTACAACAATTTCCTCCCGATTTTAACCACGCTAACGAATTGCACCGGTTCCGCTACGCCGGACGGCTCTGGCGCGAGGCAAATCCCAAAAAGCTCGAAAAAGTTTTGAAAAAGTTGGCGGATAAAAATGTCGCATGGGACCCGACTCTTTGCATCTATGAAGCGTCGCGCGATTTGCTGAGGGCGGTCAATCAGCCGTGGTTTGAAAACTATCTGCACCCTGCGCTTGAACGTTTTTTTAGGCCAAACCCGGAAAATCACGGATCGTTCTTTTTCGGCTGGACGAATACGGACGAGGTTTTTTGGCGTGAAAATTACAAGATTTGGATGAAGGCGGTGAAAGATTTCGCTGAACTGGGCGGCGTCGTGACGACCGGCGAGGACGCAGGATTTATTTATCAACTTTACGGATTTGGTTACTTGCGCGAGTTACAATTGCACGAAGAAGCGGGCTTCCATCCGTTGGAAGTTATTCAACACGCTACCTACAACGGGGCCAAGGTTTTGGGCAAGGAGCACGAAATTGGACGTGTGAAGACCAGCTTTCTCGCCGACCTGGTCGTGGTGAACGGCAACCCGCTGTACAACTTGCAGATTTTCATGCCCAAAGGAATTAACGAAGCAATGGACATACAAAACGGCGATAAGGGCGGTATTGTCTGGACGATCAAGGACGGCATCCCTTATCACGCCCCGACTTTGTTCGAACGAGCAAAAGAAATTGTGCGTGAAGCTAAAGACAAATAGGCTGGCTAATCGTTTTGGTCATGACTTCATTCCCGATCTGACACTTTTTGTATAGACTTTTAAAACTGGCGAAAAAGGCCGGAATTGTCATGCTGAAAGCATCTTTTTTGATCCAACCCTTGAACTTTTGAGCATGATCTATACTGGGCGATAACAAAGATTCCTTCTGAATGACAAAACGAGGCCTTTCGACGGCTCGAAAATGCAGTTTACAAAAAAGTGTCAGGTAGAGAGGATTTGATTCAAAGATAAGGCGGAGTCAAACGCTTCAGCGTTTGTTCAAATAGAATTTTAACTGATGTTACGCACTCTTGGAAATTTCCGAAACGGCGCTTTTAGGTCATTCCCGCGCAGGGGGGAATCCAGTCAATCGTGCGCAGCCCCTGGATTCCCGCCTGCCCGGGAATGACTTTAACAGGAGTTTCTTTGGTTTCATAGCTGGCGCGTAACATCAGTTTTTAAAACAGGCGATGATGAATCATCGCACTCTTGTTTCAGGACGAAAAGTATTTCACGCAATCAGATCGTCACTTTCAAGGAGCGCAAAAAATGAGATTCGAAGATTTAACCATCGGGGTTGAGGAAGAATATCAGATCATTGATCCTGAAACGAGAGAATTGACTTCGTTCATCGGCGAATTTATGGAGCAAGGGGCGACGGTTTTTCGCGATCAGGTCAAGCCGGAAATGCTGCAATCCCAGATAGAAATCGGTAGCCACGTTTGCCGCAATATCGCCGAAGCGCGCAGCGAAGTGACGCGCTTAAGGCGCATGGTTTATGAAATCGCAGCGAAAAATGATCGCAAAATCGTCGCGGCGGGCACGCATCCTTTTTCAAAGTGGCAAGATCAAATGCTCACCGACAAGGAGCGTTATCATGGCATCGTAAGGGACTTGCAGTATGTCGCCAAGCGCCTGCTGATTTTTGGCATGCACATTCACGTCGGCATTCCCGACCGCGATTTGCGCATCGATTTGATGAACCAAATGACCTACTTCATGCCGCACATTCTTTGTCTTTCCACTTCGTCGCCGTTTTGGCTCGGCAATAACACCGGGCTAAAATCCTATCGTAGCGTCGTTTTTTCTGACCTGCCGCGCACGGGCTTGCCGGAGTATTTCACCGACGCCGCCGAATACGACAGCTACGTAGATTCTTTGGTCAAAATGAATTGCATGGAGGAACCGACAAAAATCTGGTGGGACATTCGGCCGCATCCGAAATTTCCGACGCTGGAATTCCGCGTTTGTGATTGCACCACGCGCGTCGACGAAGTCATGGCGATTGCGGCGCTCATTCAGGCGCTTGTCGCAAAGCTGCTTGTGCTGAGAAAAAGCAACCAAACCTGGCGAATTTACCGCTCCGGCCTCATCGCCGAGAACAAATGGCGCGCCGTCAAAGACGGCATGGACGGCAAGCTCCTGGATCTCGGAAAACAAGAAGAAGTGCCGGTGCGTTTTCTGCTCGAGGAGCTGCTGGAATTTATCGATCCAGTCGTTGACGAACTTGGAACGCGGAAAGATGTTGAGTACATCCATACCTTGCTCAAAACCGGAACCAGCGCCGACAGACAATTGCAAAAGTTCCAGGAAACCAATGATTTAAAGGCGGTTGTCGATATGCTTGCCGATGAAACGATTGAAGGGTGTTGAGCGAAAGTGAACAAGCTTCTCATCGTAGGCGCGGGCGGTTTCCTGGGTTCCGTTTCGCGCTACCTTCTCGCCGGAGCCGTCAACCGAATCATCGTCTCCGCGCAGTTTTTCCCGTACGGTACGCTTGCGGTTAACGTTATTGGTTGCCTGTTCATCGGCTTCATGGGCGGGCTTGCGGAGAGCAAACAGTTGCTCCCGGAAGAGTTGAGGCTGCTTTTGATCGCAGGATTTCTTGGCGGCTTCACCACATTTTCCACTTTTGGCTATGAATCGCTCAGCCTGATTCGTTCCGGGCAACCGGCGGCTTTTTTGAGTTATATTTTTCTACACATAATTTTCGGGCTTGGGGCGGTTTGGGCTGGATTCGGATTTTCAAAAATAATTTAAATGACGCGAAAATCTCGTAAAAAAGAGAGCACAGCCACGCCGAAAAAACGCAGCAGATACTTCACGCTGGCTATGCTTGCACTGCCGTTGATTTCCCTCCTGATCCTGGAAGGCGCGCTGCATTTAACCGGAAATTTCGAGCAAGAACCACTCTTCGTGAAAAGCGTCGTCGACGACCGCCCTGTTCTTAAAGTCAACCAGCATGTCGGACGGCGTTATTTTAATCCAACGCAAAGTTTTGTACCCGCCGCAATACCACAAACCTTTTCTCTTGAAAAATCACTCAAAACTTTTCGCGTATTTTGCCTCGGCGGCTCCACAACGGCGGGTTTTCCTTTTGAAGGGCATGTCGCGTTTCCAAAGCAACTGCGCTACATGCTGCAGCAAGCCTGGCCGGGTTACGAATTTGAGGTCATCAACCTCGGAGTTTCGGCTGTCAATAGCTTCACTGTGCTCGATTTGTTGCCGGAAGTCTTGGCGCAACAACCGGACTTGCTGCTTTTTTACATGGGACATAATGAATTTTACGGCGCTTACGGCGGCGGCTCTTCGCTCTCCATTCCCGGCGGCGACAACATCGTGCGGTTGTATTTGAAAGCTCAGAAATTGCACCTTGCTCAGGCGATTAAGAAAATACTTTCCAGTTTTGAAAACGATGCTCCAGCCAGCGAAAAAGAGAGCCGTTCGCTCATGGCAAGCATGGTGCGCGACCAAAATATCGCGCTCGACTCTGAAAAATATCGCCGGACGGCAGAGACTTTTGAAGACAATCTGCGCAGCATTTTGCAAATGTGTCGAGATGCTGGAACGCAAGTTATTTTGAGTAATCTCGCGGCGAATATTCGTGACCATTCACCGTTCGAAAAAGGAAATGCGGGAGAGACGGGCAGCGCCCAAAGTTATTTTGGCCTGGCAAAAGCCGCGCTGACCGCTGGGGATTCCGCGAGCGCCTATGAAAAATTCTATGCCGCCAAAGATCGCGACGGCGTGCGATTCCGAGCGACGGAGGAATTCAACCGCATCATAGAACAAATGGCTCGCGAAGCCGATTTCCCGCTCGTCGATATGAAAACCGCGTTCGAAAAACAGTCGCCGCAGCAATTGATCGGCGACAATCTGATGGTTGACCATTTGCACCCGAACCCGAACGGTTACTACCTGATGGCGGTAATGTTTTTCTTCGAAATGAGTCGGCAGAAATTGTTGCAAAACCACGATCCCAAGTTTCGACTGAGCTCGTCGCCGTACTTTGTCACCGATCTTGATTGGGACATGGGATTGTTGAAAATTTTTGAAATGGTCAATCGTTGGCCGTTTGAAGAAAACCCGGTGACGTTTAAAGATTACCCGGGACGCGGCGATGCGCATTCTCTGGAACTCGCCAATAAATTTGTCTTTCAAACGCAAAATTGGGCGGGAGCGCATTTCGAGCTTGCTGAAATTTATGAAAAGCAGGACGCACCGGAAAAAGCGCT
This sequence comes from uncultured Deferribacteres bacterium, assembly GCA_964014485.1. GTDB lineage: Bacteria > Zhuqueibacterota > Zhuqueibacteria > Zhuqueibacterales > Geothermadaptataceae > CAXHAT01. Next base: position 11,529 of record CAXHAT010000126.1, on the reverse strand, counting down.
GCAGGAATATTTTGCGGTTGTCATCAACCAACCAGAAAATCCGGCGCCCTACAATCGAATTGCAAATTTGTACCAAAAAATCGGTCGCTGGGATTTGCGCGAGAAATACTTGAGGCTGGAGTTGCAGTACTCAGAAGGTAAGGGCGCGACGCTCTACCAAATCGCCTTGAGCCAATGGAAACAGAATCGTCTGCAAGACGCTGTGAACACGATGACCTCGGCTCTGCAATACACCGGCATGGATGAGGGCGAGAAATTAAACGCACTTTTCTACTTGGCTGGGTTCTACTTTGATCTGAAAGATTACAACAGTTCCGAGCAAACGCTAAAGCAGATATTGCAAAGTCGCCCGGGATTCGCTCCAGCGCGCTCTTTTCTCGCGCGAATCGATTCAGTGAAAACTGGTCAATGATCAGCGGCTTATTTGGGAAGTTATGTGGGATGAAGTGATAGCGAACAAAGCATAAGTCCTGGAATGAATTGTGATTAGAGTGATTTATCGCTGGAAAGTTGAACCGGAAAATTTCGAAGCGTTCAAAGAAATTTGGCGCGCTACAACGAATCGAATCCACGAGTCTGTCCCGGGCGCACTGGGTAGTTTTATGCTGCGAGCATGTGAAAGCGAATCAGATATATGGACTGTTGCTAAGTGGGATTCTATAGAGTCCTGGGAGAAATTCTGGGGAAATACAAACCCGGAAGAAATGGAAGAAATGAGAAAGTTAGGGAAGCGAATATCCGTGCAAGCTTATGATGAGATTGAAGACCATACTCGATAACTTCAGCGTATATACAAAATCATCGAGTAGCGCATAACAATAAATTTCACGCGGATGTCGTATTCGTCTCTTTGCTCCGGCTACGGCGCCGGTGTGTAACATGAGTTGATTAGTTGAGAACGAAATTATGAGTTCACTGATCGTAAAGGAATTAGACAAGTCACATGTCGACAAAATAGTCGACGTTTTTTGCGATGCGTTTTATGATTACCCGGTCATGCGTCATGTCGTCGGCCCGGCGGTGGAAGATTATGATCAATGCTTGCACACTCTGATCGAGTTTTTTGTTATGGCGAGAGTTTATCATCAAGGGCCTTTGCTTGGCGTTTTAGATGAAAACACGTTGATCGCCGCAGCGACGATGAGCCGTCCGGATGAATCTTCAGCGCCGCCGGAGTTGCTGGAACATCGTGAGCGCGTCTGGCATAACCTTGGCGTGGATGCACGCAAACGCTACGAATCGTTCGGCAAAGCGTGGAGCGAAACGCCGATTATACAGCCGCATCTTCATCTCAACATGATTGGCGTTCGGCGCGAGCATCATGGTAAAGGTCTCGCAAGAATGCTTCTCGACGCAGTGCATGAAAAATCGGAGGAGCACCCCAACTCGACGGGCGTCTCGTTGAGCACGGAAAACCAGAAGAACGTTTCACTCTACGAATATTTTGGTTACGAAATTACGGGGCAGGCAAAGATCGCCCCTGGCGTTGAAACATGGAGTTTCTTTCGCAAGAATTTGGAATGAGGCGGAATAATATGCCAACTAGCTCGACATGTACGGCGGGAATCAGGTTTTAATCTTCTCTATGACTGGTGCAAACGAATCTCGGGCTATTTTAAGACCGTTTGTTGCCAAGCCTTTCGGCCAAGGGAGAAATTTTATCGGGATTTTGTACCGCGCCAATTTTGAGGCAAGAAACGCTCGAATTTCTTCCGGACGCATTTGTTTTCCCTCCGCCCATCTCACGAATGCAACCGGCCTCTTGCCGAATTCCGCGTCACTAATCGGAGCCACGACGGATTGTTCTATCTCGTCCAGCAAGTGGAGCGTATTTTCAATTTCTTCCGGGTGGATATTTTCTCCGCCGGAGATGAACATGTTGTCCTTCCTGCCTAAAATGCTCAAACATCCGTTCGTGTCTATCTCGCCAATGTCGCCGGTGTGAAACCAGCCGTCTCTGTCAGTTGGAGTGTCGGGTTTGCCTTCTCGGTTCAAGTAGTCCTTAAACAAGGTCTCGCCTTTCACGAGAATTTCTCCGTCATTCGCGATTTTCATTTTGCGGTAGGGCAGGAGCCGCCCTGACGTGTTCGCCAAGGCGACCAATCCGTCCTTTGGCGAAGAACACGTAATTTGCGAAGCCATCTCGGTGGAACCGTAGGTGGTAAAAATCGGCAAATTTGAATCGAGAGCTTTCTGAACGAGTTCATGTGGCGCGGGCGCTCCGCCAAGCAGAACGGCTTTTAGAGAAGGAAACGTTTTCCCGCTTTTTAGTAGGCGATAGAGCTGGGTAGGGACAAGGGAAAGGTGCGTAATTTCATGCTGTCTGACCGTTTCGGCGAGATCGATTTTTCCCTCAGGAATAACCGCCGCACCGCCGCCTAACATCGCACGAAAAATGATCGATAGGCCGCCGACATGATAGAACGGCAAAGAAGCAAGCCAACGATCTCCAGGGCCAAACGGAATGTTTTGGTTAGCGCCGAGAGCGCTGAAATAATGATTGCCAAAAGTATGAAGCACGGCCTTCGGCGTTCCGGAACTGCCGGAGGTGAAGATGATCGTAGCATCTTGGTCAAGCGGTATTTTCGGAGGCGGCACGCTGGCCTTGCTTGCTTTGTGTAAAGGACGAAAAAAACGATTTGCTTGGAAAATTGGCGGTGCATTCACAGCGCCGTTGGGAAGGGAAAAGTCGTTTGAAATGATTGCTTTGCAATTGAGTCGCCCTACAAGTTTTGTGATTTGCGCCGGCGGAAAGCGGTTGTTCACCAGAACGGCAACGAGGTCTTCTCTCAGCATCGCCATGATCAAGACTGCATATTCAATCGAGTTTTCCAAGGCCAAAGCGATGCGATCAGTTCGTTCGAAGCTATGCGCGCGGAGTTGCGCGGCGACGATTTCGATTTGGTTTTCAAGATCGAGCTTTTCGGGCGACTCTTGGCCTCCTTCCAGCAATTGTCGGGGCGAAAAAAACGGTGAAAATTCGATACTATGATCTGGCGATTTCAGGTTTGGCGTTGCAGAACTGAACGAACTTAAGGTTTTCATTGTCGCACTACCAGGTTTCCGCAATCTAACGCTGAAGCGTTTGCCCAAGCGTCTTCGGCTTGACTTCAAACTTTGCAGGAATTTAAAATGACTCACGGATTTTTATTTGTATCGATCGGCAGAGAGGTGGAAGAAGGCGATGGAGTGGCGTGCGAAGCGACGATTGCGACTGCGGCAAATTTTTCAAATTCCTTCCCTGGCGAACGAAACGCGTAAATTTCATGGCGCTGAAATTTTTCGCAGCAACATCGTGTTGCTTTTCTTGCCGTAAAAATTAGTCATATTCTTCTCCAGGGACAAGAGAAGAATCTGCTTTGAACGACTTGCGCATAAAACTTAAATCAATTAATATCTCCCCGTTTTGGAGCGAACAAGGTAGCATTGAAAATAGAGGAGGAAGGAAGTATCATGAAACGTCGTAGAGATGAACGTGTGGCGGTGACCGGAATCGGACTGCTCACGCCGATTGGCAACAGCGTTGACGCCAATTGGGCTTCGCTGATGGAGGGAAAATCCGGCGTTGGCGACATAACAAAATTCGACGCCAGCGACTTGCCGATGCGTTTCGCCGGGGAAGTGAAGGATTTTGATCCGCTAAAGTATATTGATCGCAAAATGGCGCGGCAATACGATACGGTTTTTCACTACGCCATTGCCGCCGGCGACGACGCGCTGGAAGACGCCGGATTGAATGACGACAATTTGCCCAAAGACCGCACCGCCATTATCGTCGGTTCCGGGATGGGCGGCGTCAAGACGTTTTATGATAACGCTCTTATCCTGGATCAGCGCGGTCATCGGCGGATTTCGCCCTACTTCGTTCCTTCAATCATCGCGAACATGGCGCCCGGTTTGATGGCGATTAGATATGGCACGCGCGGCGGGAATTTTTCCGTTGTTTCCGCCTGTGCGACAGGAGCGCATAGCATCGGCGAAGCGTTCAGAATGATTCAACACGATGAAGCGGACGTTGCCATTGCCGGGGGTTCAGAAGCGGCGACGATTCCGCTTTGTATCGCAGGCTTCGCTTCGGCCAAAGCCTTGTCGCTGAACAACGACGACCCGCAAGGCGCAAGCAGGCCCTTTGATGTGAATCGAGATGGATTTGTGATGGGAGAAGGCGCCGGAATGTTGATTCTTGAGCGGGAAGAGATGGCCCGAGCTCGCGAGGCTCGAATCTACGCATATTTGCAAGGTTCCGGGTACTCGTCGGACGCCTTTCACCCGACGGCTCCAAGCGAAGACGGTTCAGGCGCGGCGCTTGCGATTGAGCGTTCGATTCAAGACGCCGAAATTTCTCCGAAAGACCTTGGGTATATCAATGCACACGCGACCTCGACGCCTTTGGGGGATCGTGCGGAAATAATGGCGATGAGAAAAGCTTTGGACGGTGCGGCGGACGATGTGGCGATCAGCTCAACCAAATCGATGACCGGGCATTTATTGGGCGCAGCCGGAGCGGTTGAAGCCGCTTACACTGTGCTGGCGCTGCACAATGGACAACTCCCGCCGACGATCAATCTGAACAAGCTCGATCCAGAATGCGAAATGGATCATGTCGCAAACCGACCGCGCGAAGCAAAAGTTGACTTTGCGCTTTCCAATGCATTTGGTTTTGGCGGCACCAACACATCTCTCATCTTTGGCAAAGCGTAGATCATTTTGATGGATTTTCAAGCCGTTCCGAAAGTCGAGCTTCATTTACATCTCGATTGCTCATTGAGCTTTGAAGTCGTTTCTTTTTTACAGCCTGAGATTACGGTTGAAAAATTTAGAAGCGGCTTTATCGCTCCAGCAAAAAATGAGAATCTGGCGGAAGTGTTGCGCGTTATCGACAACGCTTTGGCTTTGATGCAAAATGAAAAAGCGTTACGACTCGTAACCCAGGATTTGTTCAGGCAACTTGCCGCGGAAAACGTCAAATACGCTGAAATCAGATTTGCCCCGCACTTACATACGAGAAGCGGATTGAACGCGGAAGAAGTCGTGCGAATTGTCGATGAGGCGTTTCGTGATTGCATGAGCGAGACCGGAGTTCAAGCCGGGCTTGTTTTGTGCACGCTGCGGCATTATTCTGAAGAGCAGAGCTTGGAAACCGTCAGGCTGGTGGAGAAGTTTCTGCATAGCAACGTGGTCGCGCTTGATCTTGCAGCGGACGAAGCGGGTTTTTCGATTCAGCCGCACGTTAAAGCTTTTCAATACGCTGTGGCGAACGAAATCCCAAGAATTGCACATTGCGGCGAAGCGCGCGGCCCGGAAAGCATCCGTGAGACGCTGGATTTACTCAAACCAATGCGGTTAAGTCACGGCGTTCGCTGTGTTGAAGATCCAGAATTGGTCGAAGAGTTGCGAGATCGACAAATCCACCTGGAAGTTTGTCCAACGTGCAATATTCAAGTGAACGTCTTTCCCGCTTACGCCGATCACCCAATAAATCAATTGTATGAAGCAGGTCTTTCGGTGGGAATAAATACAGACGGCCGGACGCTTGCTAACGTTTCTCTGAGCGATGAATATCGTAAGCTTGCTGAAGTTTTTGGGTGGGGAAAAGCTCATTTTGCAAGATGTAATTCTGATGCACTTGCGGCCTCTTTTTTGAGCGAACATCATAAGCGAAGACTTCAAAAACACTTCCACTAGAGTGTGGTTTCAAAATAAATCCCTCCCTGTCGCCCCGTACCTGCGCTGAGACCTCCCGTTCGTTATCAATTTCCAGGTAGAAAACAAACGTTCTTATCGGCATGACGCAGTGTGTCAAAAATATTCTTGACAATTATGACGCACTGTGTTATAATTACCTGTAACAAACGCAAATGCTAACTAAAAACGCGACAATGGCGACGAGAATGCTCCGAACGATTAAACGCTACGAAAACAGAAAACTGTACGACGTTGAGAATCGCACCTATATTTCTTTAGAGCAAATTGCCGTGATGATCCGTGCCGGGGCTGAAGTTCAAGTCATTGAAAACACTTCCGGAAACGACATCACGTCCCAGACTTTGATGCAGGTGATTGTTGAAGAAGGCAAAAAGGGCCGAAACCCGCTTTCTTCGGAAGCAATGCACGAAGTAATCCGCATGGGCAGTCATTTTCTCGAAGAAAGCGTGCAGCAATTACGCGACGGCATAGATCGAATTGTGCCGGATTCGCTGCACCGTATTTGGCGCGATCCGGAAAAAGAAGAGATTGAAATGCTCAAGAAACGGATTTCCGATCTTGAGGGCATGATTGAAAACTTAGTGAAACGAGTGAACACATAAATCATTGTACCAAATTTCCCAATTAAACAAAATCAGGAGAATAAATGATGGCCACGAAAAAAGATCCTTTTGAAAAAATTCAGGATGACGTTAAGGAAGCCACGGAGAAAGTTCAGAGCGAAGTTTCTGAGAAGGCGCGCAACATCTGGCTGGCCGGCCTTGGCGTTCTTTCTACGGTTGAAGAAGAAGGCTCAAAGCTTTACGATCAGTTCATAGAAAAAGGCCAGGGATTGATCAAGAAAGGCGAGAAATTCGAGAAGAAAACCGAAAATGTCGGTGACAAAATCGAGGACGCCGTTAAATATGTCGAAAAGAAAGTGAAGTCGGTTTTTGACGGCGAGAAGGGCGCTTCCAACAAAAGCGAGATTGAAGATTTAACTGCGAAAGTTGACCAATTAACCGACGCAGTGGCCAAGCTCGTTCAGAAAATGGATGGAGAAAAAGCGGAAACGAAGTAATCGATTCGTTTGTTGAGAACGCGAGGGGCGAATCGTTGCTCCTCGCGGATTTTGTGAAGGTTCTTAAAGTTGAAGTGAAAATGAAATTAGAATCTGCGCTCCAACGGTTCCCATGGAAGAATACGCATAATCAAAGCCGTATTTGTCTTGAATCTTAACCCCGAAGCCAGTTGAAACCCCGGCAAATCGTCCTTCCCCGCCAATTTTCAAATCACTGCCGATAGAGTTATAACCAATCCGCCATTTTAGCTGCTCACTGAGACGAAATTCACCGCCCGCTGCAAAATAAAAATCATCATCCAAATATTTTTGCGCTGTAAGAGAGTATTGCAACGGCAAATGCGCCAATCTTTTTGAAACGCCAATTTCGAAGCGCGTTGGCATGCTTTCTTTGGTTTCTATGAAAGCGCTTGTCGCTTTGCCAAGATTGAAAACGCCGCCGCCTACCTGCAGGCCGCCAAAAATCGGCGCATCATAAAAGAGAGCGAGATCAGCGGCAAATCCGCTGGTCGAGTAAACGTCGATGCCGGAATGGATGAACTTCACAGCGCCGCCCACCGATAATTCATCCGTGTATTTTTGCGAATAAGCCGCAGTGAGCACAAGACTGTTCGCAGAAAAAGAGCCAAGTTCCGTGCCCAGCGCATCCGTCGTTTCAAAGCTGCCGTAGTCCTGATATTGGAAAGCCAAAGCAACCTTGCCGCCGCCGAAATCCTGAACATATGCGCCAAAACCGCTTTGAATGTCCAATGCGCTGTTGACGTAATCGAAAGTCGCCGCTTTTCCATTAATTGAAGAAAGCGCCGCAGGATTAGCGGTGACGGAATGAATGTCTCCCTTAATGGCAGTGAACGCGCCGGCAAGAGCGGAAGGGCGTGCGCCGATCGTCGTTCTTAAAAAATGGAATCCACGTGTTTGCGCTTGGGAAGTTTGAAAATGAAGAGAAGAAAGCAGCAGCGTGAGAGACAGCAGGGAGAGTTTTTTATACATGGTGAGAATCCGTTGACGTCAAGGGCCTCTATGAACTGAAAAAGCCACCTGTCGGAATCGAACCGACGACCTGCTCATTACGAGTGAGCCGCTCTGCCGACTGAGCTAAGGTGGCTTAAAAACGACTGCTTTATGTGAATGATCAAGTGTGTTTCGGTGCGCAGTCGTCGCAAAAAAATGGGCAGGGGCAGAATCGAACTGCCGACACATGGATTTTCAGTCCATTGCTCTACCGACTGAGCTACCTGCCCGCCATATTTCGAGAGCCTAAATATAGAAACCAACGTCTTAAATGCAAGATTTTTCTAAGCTTTTTTAACCTAAGCTTTTGCAGTAAAAAGGGTTTGCGACCTTCATTTTAGCATTTCAACCGCCGTTCCTTTTTCAAAGATTAATGGTTAGTTCATTGTCCAATTTGAGCTGAAAATAACCGTTCTGATGAATTATGAATTGCTGTTTACGCACAATTTTTGCATATGCCGTTTTAAATAAATACTCATTTCTCTCTACCTGACACTTTTTTGTAAACTGTATTTTCGAGCCGTCGAAAGGCCTCGTTTTGTCATTCAGAAGGAATCTTTGTTATCGCCCAGTATAGATCATGCTCAAAAATTCAAGGGTTGGATCAAAAAAGATGCTTTCAGCATGACTATTCCGGCCTTTTTCGCCAGTTTTAGAAGTCTATACAAAAAGTGTCAGGTAGTGAAACTCATTTCAAAAGAACGGTTTACAGAATGGCTAAATACAAATTTATTCCGCTGCCAGACTTCCAGGAAATGCCTGTCGACAAAATGCTTGATGGCGCGACGGATTTCTATAATGAAATGAAACGTCGGCGAACGGTGCGAGAGTTTTCGGAGCGGGAAGTTCCGCGAGAAATTATTGAAGCGTCGTTATTAGCGGCCGGAACGGCTCCCAATGGCGCCAATCGGCAGCCGTGGCATTTTGTCGTCGTCAGTAATCCTGAGATAAAAAAGCAGATTCGCAAGGCAGCGGAAGAAGAAGAGCGCGACTTTTATGAGAATCGCGCGCCGAAAGAATGGCTGGAAGCGCTGGCTCCGCTGGGTACGGACAGCGACAAGCCTTTTTTGGAAACCGCGCCTTATCTCATCGTTATTTTCGCGGAAAGCTACGAACGTCTGCCGGATGGGCGCACGCTCAAAAATTATTATGTGCAGGAGTCCGTCGGCATCGCGACCGGACTTTTGATTGCCGCCTTGCATCACGCCGGACTTGCAAGCTTGACCCATACGCCAAGCCCGATGAAGTTCTTGAATCAAATTTTGGGGCGCCCTTCAAATGAGAGGCCTTACATGATTTTGGTAGCGGGTTATCCCGCCGAAGACGCTCTTGTGCCTGATATTTCCAAAAAGAAGTTAGATGAAATCGCAACATTTTTGTAGACGCAACATGAGAGATTTTAAGAACCTTGTCCTCGCTGCATTTCTCCTGACTGCATCGACGGTTTTTGGCCAAAACATCAAGCCCTTTGTCGATTTCCAAAAAGAAGACATCGTGACTTTTGCAATGGATGAAAGCTTGATTTATGATAAAGGCGCTTTGAACCAATCTATGCCGCCGCAAAAGCAGCGCTTGTACAATCAACGTTTGCAGCAAATTTTTGAAAAATCAAAAGTTACGGGCATATCCATCGCGGCGTTTAAAATAAACGAGGGTAAGTGGCTTGGAACGGAAGGGTTTGCCGATGTTGAAAACAAGGATTTGGTGGAAGCTGGATCGAAATTTCATGCCGGGAGCATCGGCAAAGTTTTTACCGCCGTTCTTGTTTTTCAATTAATCGAAGACGGACGATTGGCGTTGGACGCCACGATTGACCAATGGTTCCCGAAATTTCCGAATGCAAATAAGATTACCATTGACCATTTATTGACGCACACCAGTGGAATTTACAGCTTCAATTGGAGTAAGAAATTTCGTGAATCGTCGAAGTATCACACACCTCCAGAGCTGATTGCCGAAGCAAAAAAGCAAGGCAATCATTTTAGGCCTGGTGAGCGTTGGTCGTATTCAAACACCGGCTATGTCATGTTGGCCGTCATTCTGGAAAAAATAACGCAACAGACTTTTTTTGACCTTTTGAAAAAGCGAATTATCGAACCCCTTGAGCTCAAAAACACCGGAATAATTACTCCCGAAAACGAACATGCTCTTTTAATCAAGGGCTACCATCGCGGTGAATCAATTATGAGCAAGGTGAACCATGCCACGCCGCACGGAGCCGGAATAATTGCCTCGAACGCGTCTGACTTGGCGACTTTCTTTTATGCACTGCTGGCCAGAAAATTGGTCTCTGGAGAAAGTTTGGAGGCCATGACTTCACAGATGTATCCGATGGGAACCGGAATTACATTTTACGGCAGAGGGATCATTCTTATGCGCAGCCCGTTGGGAGACATGCTCTATTTTGCCGGACGAATCGCTGGTTTTGGAGCTATGGTTGGGTACTTGGTCGAGCAAGAAACGTTTGTCGCCGTTATGGTGAACGACGAAACGCAAGTAGATCCGGCGTGGTATGCACTTTTGAAGAAGTAGGGCGGAGTATTATTGCAAAATTAATGTTCGCGAGTAGTGATGAAGCGAACGAGCTTGATCAGGACTTCTTTGTACTTGGAATCTTCGTAGCGGTCGAGCATTTGAATCGAAGCGTCGAGCAGTTCCTCCGCCTTTTGTGAAGCGTAATCAACGCCGTCGTTGTCCTTGATGAAGGACACGATAAAATTGATATTTTTACGATTCGCGCCCCCCTTGACCATTCGTATGATCTTCTTGGCCTCACGTTTTTCAGCTTGTTTTAACGCGTGAAGAAGCGGAAGGGTGATTTTGTTCTCTCGTAAGTCGTTCGCTATCGGCTTGCCTGTTTTCTTTTCCGTTCCGATAAGATCGAGTATATCGTCTCGAATTTGAAACGCCAAACCGATGTTTTCGCCAAAGCGTTCCATCGTTTTGACGTCTTCTTCCGTCCCGTCCCCGGTTATTGCTCCAAGACGGCACGCCGCTGAAATCAGCGAAGCCGTTTTGTCCCCGATCAAGCGGTAATAAACCTCCTCTTCCATCCAAAAATCTTTGCTGCGCTCAATCTGCAAAAGCTCTCCTTGGCTCATACGTTGCGCTGTTGAACAAATGGCGTCGAAGGCGGCAAAATCTCGAATGTTATACATCGCCACCAGCACTTTCGAAAATAAATAGTCGCCGGTCAAAACGGAAATTTTGTTTTTCCAGATGGCGTTAATTGAAGGGAAGCCGCGGCGTTGGTAGCTGTCGTCGACGACGTCATCGTGCAGCAAAGAAGCGGTGTGCATCAACTCAACTATCGCTGCTGCATTGAGTTTTTGAACGGATGGCTTGTCGTCTCTAAGAGAAGCGACGAGAAGGACAAGTATCGGGCGGAGTCGTTTGCCTTTATGAGAAACCAGGTAACTGACGACTTTATCGACCAAAAAAATATCAGATTTTAGCAGATTTTTAAACTGTTTTTCGAAGGCGTCCAGTTCATCACGAATCGGATCAATTACTTCTTGTAAATCCACAAATGCCGCCGCTGTTGCTTGAGGAAAACTAACCGAAAAAACGGGGCGAATGTACGTATTCTCCGACTGGATGTCAATTCTAAAGGTTTGTTTATAATTAAATAGCGGACGGATAGAATATGTATTTCAAATGAGTATCTGATGTTACGCGCGGCAAAGCGTTTCTGAAGCCAAACCGAAAACAGTGCCTCATTGCGGCTCGTTCCCAAACTCCGGTTTGGGAAT
>CAXHAT010000125.1:0-24002 GCA_964014485.1 uncultured Deferribacteres bacterium | reverse complement strand
GTCTACGGAATCAGGAAGTTCACAGTTAGATGGGGAAAAAAACAATGTCAGAGAACGCGCGGTTTATTGACCGGGAAGCTGAGCTGTCGCGCATTGACGCGTTGCTCGACCGGATCAAAAGTCGCAAAAAATACTTGCTGGCGGGCGTCGATTACTACGGCATTTCCGGAGTCGGGAAGTCGCGTTTGATCGAGCAGATTCAAAATCGCTGTGCGGCAAAAGGCGTTCAGACGTTGCTATTTGATTTTGGGGCGTTCGAAAATCTCTCCTTCGAAGAATCCGTATCTCGTTTTTATCTCAAATTACATAATTACATTGCGCCGCAAAAGATGGTTAACGGCCACACCGAAAAGGCGGTTCCGGCGTCATACATCGAAGCGCTGAAGCGCAAGCCCGTTGTCCTGATTTACGACAGTTGCCAGTGTTGCGAAGCCAAGTTCTTCGATTGGATAGGCAACAATTTTATCCAGGATTTACAAAAAGCCGGGACGCCGAAAGTGGCGGTTTTTTTGGCGGGGCGCGGCCCGCGAGTTGAGAAAAGTTATTGGCCGTTTCAGTATCGGCAAGCAATACGTCAGCACTACATTAACGCCTTCGATTTTAAAAATACTTCTTTCCACATTGAACAGCTTGCGCCGCAGAGTTTTTTGCCGCCGCAGAAGCGCGAAATCTACAAATTGACCAAAGGCCATCCGTTCAGCACGGAAGCTCTGATGCTGCACTTGCAGGAGTTGGATGTTGAACTCGATGATTTGCCTCACAAACGTTCGGACCTTGCGCAAAAGCTCTTTGATAAAGTTATTAGCAAAAAACTATTGCCGACCGCTGAGATTTGGCCTGGCGACAACTTTTTGAACGCATGTTTCCCGCGTCGATTCGACGCCAAGTTGCTTGAATTTATCGATCCCGCATTCCATCGCAACGATTATGAGAAGATGATGCAGGAGTGCATGGAATCGACGGTTCATGTCGTTCACATGAGCGACGGCAATCCGGCCTATCATCTTGATCCGCTCTTGCGGCGAATTTTGCATACGGCGGCTTCGATTTTATATCCGCAACGCGCTTTGGAAATCAATCGCAAGTTGATTGAAATCTACACCAAATCCTTGAATCAGGAAGCGTCGCAAGGCGAGCCCGGCGTTTTGACGCTGCGTGAGTTGCTCTATCACCAAATTCAGACGGCGCTGCTCGAAAAGCGTGATCCGCTTGCCGAAGCAAAAAAATCTTTTGCGGAAGGCCTTGAAACATGGTTTCTTGTTCAACGCGACGATGACAAATTTCAGTTAAAACTTCTGGGAAACTTTCTGCGCCGGGATCAGGGAGACTATGAATTTTGGGAAATTCTAGGGAGAAAAGGCGTCAATGAATTGCTGGCGCTTTTGAATAAATTTTTGAATTCTCACCAGCCGACAGCGGTGTGCAATTTGAGAATTCATTATTCGCCCCCGGCGGAATACCAAATTACCTGGTCGAGCAATCAGAACGAGCCGATGCTCACTTCGCACACGCATCATACAGATATGAAATTCGGTCTTGACGCCTGGCGAACGGATTTAGAAACAGTTGGCGGCTTGGCCTGGTCGACCTACCTTCCAGAGGAAGCGAGTGAATTTTTGAATGCGCGTAAACGTCACGCCGTCCAGTTGACCACGGATACGATGGATATTCCGTTCGAATTGATGCATGACGGCGATGAGTTCTTCTGTTTGGCGCGTTCTTTGGGGCGGCAAATCCAAATGCGCCGCGAACAGAAGAAAGTCAAACGACTTGCTGAGCACGAAACCAACGGCGCACTGACTGCGCTGGTGGTCGGCGACCCGACCGGCGATTTGCCCTCGGCGCGTCAGGAAGCGGCGTCCGTCGCAGAAATGCTGCGAGAGTCCGAAGTGGACGTGGATCTTTTGCTTGGATCAGAACAAGCGACTCTGGAAGCGTTTGTTTTGCATCTTTTCAAAAACGAGTACCATATTATTCATTATGCGGGGCACGGTTTTTTCGATGTTGATTCGCCGCCTTTGAGCGGCCTTTATTTTCCACGCGCCGGTTCAACGACGCGATTGACCATGCGCGCGGAAGAGTTTAGACGTTATTTGAAATGTGATTCTTTCTTTTTTCTCAATGCTTGTGAAGCGGCTTCTGCCGCGCCGGAATCAACCCGATCCAGCGCGCAGGGGAGAATGCTTGAGAATGTGGCCACCGGCGTTTTGGAAGCCGGAGCCAGCGGCTGCCTCGGCCCGATGTGGCCGATAGATGATCAGGATGCAAGCGTTTTTGCGCATTGCTTCTATAGATCGCTTTTAGGAGGAAACAGTATTGGCGAAGCGGTTCGAGAAGCGCGAGTAGAGCTCAGGAAGTCTATCACCGATTTATGGGCTTCCTGGGTTCTGTTTGGCGATCCGAATCTACATCCTTTAGGGCTGCAGCGGAACACTTTTTAACTGGAGAGGGCGCCTGATGCAGAAGAAATTTCACCCGACCGACAGCCGAAAGGTTTTCGTCGGAAGGCAAAAGCAAATCAATCAGGTTTTGCGGTTGTTGCAGAACAACGGCAAAAAATGGATGGTGAACATCAAGGGGGACGGCGGAATCGGCAAGACGCGCTTTTTGCATGTTTTGCAAGATGAAATTCGCCGGCGCACCGAAACGCGCGAATGGCTTTGCGCCGACATCATCGACTTTTACAAGCCGTCCAATCAAACGCAATTCGGCCTGCTCAATGAGGTCGCGCGTCGCGTAGGTTTGGAGTATTTTAAGCGCTTTGAGAAGCAGCGAAAAATCTATGACGATGTTCTGAAGCTCAGGCCGGACAAGGGGCAGCAGCAAGAGGCTTTTGGCCGTGTTGAAGACGCGTTTATCCAGGATTTACGCGAATTGCTGGAAGCGGGCAATCGAATAATCCTCCTGTTCGACACCTGCGAAGAAATGCAGCCCATCGCCTATTGGATGGGGCAAAAATTGTTGCCGCGACTCTCGCCGCTTTTGAAAGAACTCGAGGCCAAGTGGCAGGCCAACCCGCACAAAAAGGCTATTGAAAAGCCGGGGCTGATTTTCGTCTTTGCCGGTCGTCTGGATGTGCATTTTCCGCTAGCGCTGAGACAAAACGTACTCAAAATTGAACTCGGGCCGCTCAACAAAACCGAGTTTGTCCGCTATTTTAAGGAAGGGGACGTTCTGCCCGGAAAAATTACACGCAAACAACTGGACGAACTTTACACGCGATGCGGCGGAAGACCGCTTTTCGGCGCGCTCAGCTACGATTGGCTTATCAACGAAATGGGTACGGCGGAAGAACTGCTCGATGGCCCGGGCCCGTTTAGCAAAAAACTGGTCGATTGGATTTTGCGTCTGCGCGACGAGCAGAGTAACGTCATCCTGGCCACGGCGTTGGCGTGGCGGCGCATGGAGGCGGACCTGCTCGCACAGCTATTGAAAATCACCCCGGAAAAAGCCGCTGAGTTGTTCGAAAGTCTGGGGCAATACAGTTTTGTGAAATACCGCAAGCCGGATCCTGAGCAGAATTTTCACGGTTCGTTTCAACTACACGACGTGATGCGCGAATTGGTCAACTATCACATTTGGCCGGCGGAAGGTCGCTGGACACGACAAGCCATGCTGGACGACGTTTTGGCCTGGTATCATGAGCGCATGGGCGAACCGGAAGTTTTGGAAGCCAAGGAATTGCCCAAGTCGGATGAAGTCCGAGCGTTGTTGGCGGAATTTCTTTATTATGAATTAGAAAAGGATAACGTCGGCGGCTCGAAGCACGGCGAATCGCTTTTTAAATTAGCCAGCCATCGCACCGACGTTTCGCTTTGCGAACTGATCAATGCTGAAACCAGTCGTTTTGAGCGCGATTTGCCCGACGACCGCATTGATCAACTCAGATTTCAACAAGCGCTCGTCGCTTTTCGCAGGGATGACTATCGGCGCGCTCGCGAACATTGGAGTGCGCTCATCCGGCAGCCAAATGCCGATCCGAAATTGCAAGCGACCAGTCACATGATTCTCATTGAACTTGAGACCTACGCAGGCAATTACAAGCATGCCTTGCAGCACGCCGCTGAAGCGGAGCGCATTTATAAAAACCTGCTGCACGCGGCCGCAACCGCGCCGGGAACCTCGCTGCACAAGTTGCTCAAGAAGGAAATCGGTCAGCTTTACAACAACTGGGGCTATATTTATCGCGCCAAATCGGATTGGGACGACGCGCTCAAGTACTACAAAGATTCTCTAAAATACTCCAGTTCCAAAAAACATATTGCACGCACTCTGAACAATATCGGGTATGTCTATTTTAGGAAAGACAATATCGAGCAAGCGCTGACCTACGTCGGCAAGGCGCTGCAACTGCGCAAGGAACTGGAGATTCCTTATGAATTGGGGCTGGGTTACAATACGCTTGGCATGATCAAGGAAAAACAGGGCTATTTTGGCGAAGCGTCTCGACTCTATCGCACCGCCAAAAACTTTTTTGAAGCTTCGCACAGCGATCGCGGCTTGGCGTTGGTGCACATCAACCTCGGCCATATGATGCGCGTGGCGAACGACTTCGATAAATCCTTGGAATATCTCAAAATGGCCAAGCGCGTTTTCGACGAGAAAAACGATGTGACCTATCTCATCGTGACGCTCAACGAGATCGGCTGCGTTTTCAGACAGCGCGGCGGATTGGAAGATCGGAAAGAAGCCGACAAATACCTGCGTCAAAGCCTTGAATACAGCCAGAAGATTGGCGACCGGAAATCGGAAGCTGAGAATTTGGAAGATTTGAGTGAGCTTTACTACGAGTGGGCGAAAGCCGTCAAGCGCATGAGTCGGAATAAGGCGAGCAGGATGTTCTCACAGGTTGAAGATATGGCCCAACAAGTCACGGTTATCGCCGAAAAGGAAAACCTGCCGCACTTGCTGGACAAAGTCGCCTTGACCACCGGCGACGTTTATTTTGAGCGCGAAAATTTCGAGCGGGCTTTTGAAAATCTGTACAAGGCTTGCGGCATTGTGTCGCAAACCAAAAACGAGACGGCGCTTTCTACGGGTGAATATCAGCGCCGCCTGACCAAAATCGCGGATCGCCTGCAAGAGCGCCTGCATGCGCTGCCGACGCCGATTGAAACAATGAATTATACCAAGAAACTTCTCGACAAATTGAGCCAGGAACCGGAAGATATTCAAGAAAACCTGCAAGTTGTGGAGACGAAACTAAGAGCGACATTGCAACTCAGCAATGAAATATCGATCTACGAGTGAGAGAATGAAAACGCCTATCGTCATCTTTGATCGCGCAGCATGGAATGGTGAAATTCTTACGATTGAAGGGGACTGCGCTTGTCCCCTTTCTTTTTCCGCACCCGCCGAAAACAAATCCCTGCCCACCGCTGACGCTCTGCTTCAGCAAACGCCCGTTTCTCACAGTTTTCAGATCGGCGAATTTACCGCCGTTGCGTCATCGCATTCCCGCGCTTCGCTGGTTTTGCTGAACGACGCATCCCGCGAAATCTGGCGGCGTTTTGAAACGCCTTTTTCGCTCCAAAACTTTTCCGCTGAACCATTCGACGGCGCCTCCGAATTTTCCGCCGTTACCGATCTTCATCGCGCCGGTTTTTTGCACGACGCATTGCAGGAAAAAACGGATCTGGCGGTTGAAGACACGCTTGTCGCCTGGCTGCACGTCACCAACGCCTGCAATCTGCGCTGTACTTATTGCTATCTCAACAAAACGACAGAGAAGATGGATTTGGAAACCGGACGTTTTGCGCTCGGCGCCATTTTCAGATCGGCGAAATCCAACGGATTAGGAAAAATTAAGCTCAAATATGCCGGCGGCGAGCCGACGATGAACATGCCGCTTGTTTTGCAATTGCACGACGAAGCTTTAGAAAAAGGCGAAGATTTGGGCGTTGACGTACGCGGCGTGATTTTGAGCAACGGCGCACTCTTGAACGAAAAAATGATCCGCCAAATGCAACGTCGCAATTTGAAACTGATGATTTCTCTCGACGGCGTTGGCGAGATGCATGACCGGCAGCGTATGACGGCGAACGGTAAGCCGTCTTTTGAAAAAATCGCTGAAAATATTGAAATGACCGTGGCGGAAGGATTGATTCCTGATATTTGCGTCACCGTTTCCGGCCAAAGTGCGGAACGACTGCCCGAAACCGTCGAATGGCTTTTGGAAAAAGACTTGCCTTTTAGTCTTAACTTTTACCGTGAAAACGCCGCGAGCCAAACTCATGCTGAATTAAAATTGGAAGAAACGAAGATCATTTCCGGCATGAAGGCTGCGTTCAAAATCATTGAAAACAACCTGCCGAATCGCAGCTTGCTGGCTTCATTGGCGGATCGCGGCAACCTTGCGGCCCCGCACGCCACGCCTTGCGCGGCTGACAATAACTACCTCGTCATCGATCACTTTGGCGGCGTATCAAAATGCCAGATGGAAATGGATCGACGAGTTTCAGACGTTCGTTCGGACGATCCCCTCACTGCCGTGCGCGCAGATCAGGATGGCGTGCAAAATCTTTCCGTTGATGAAAAAGAAGGCTGTCGCGATTGCGAGTGGAAATATTGGTGTACCGGCGGCTGTCCCAAGGAAACCTACCGCGCCACCGGCCGCTACGATGTGCAATCCCCCAACTGCAATATTTACAAAGCGATCTACCCCGAAATCCTCCGCCTGGAAGCGCTCCGTTTATTGAAAAACTACGAGCTTTCTCTCTCCTGACAAAATAACGTTCTTCTCAAAAACAAATTTTCGCACCGCAGTTTGTGGAGCCAGGAATTCGTAATCCTGTTTTTGCTTGAAATTGATCTGTAAGAGATGCACTTAGTACGTCGACACTGTTCTTGTTTAGACAGAAGGATTGACGGAAAAATTTGTATTTCAAGCAAGGGCGTCGAGTAACAGTAGAATATCTTTCTGGCAAATTTTTCATTTACATTGAATTCCAGAGGAAGTCATGGCGGTGCGTTTTTTCAGTGCTATTTTTTGCCTTCTCATCACGCTGCAGGCGAATGCTCAGATTCAAATTTCAATCAACACTTCCGAGCAGCGCAAACCAATCAGCCCTTATATTTACGGCTCCAATCAGGATTTGTCCGACAATGACGCCTGGACGGTGCGGCGCTTGGGCGGCAATCGGCTGACCGGCTACAACTGGGAAAATAACGCTTCAAACGCCGGGAAAGATTGGTTCCATTCCAGCGACGATTTTCTAGTTTCGTTTATGAACATCCCGGCGAATCAAGCCAATCGTCCAGGCATTGTCATGACCGAATTCCATGATCGCTCGCTGGTGATTGGCGCGGAATCGGTGCTCACGCTTCAAATGGCCGGGTTTGTCGCAAAAGATAAGAATGGAACGGTGCAGGAAAACGAAACGGCGCCCTCGCCAAGATGGGTGGCGGCCAAGGCGCGAAAAGACGGCGAATTTGCTCTAACGCCCGATCTTACAGACAACGCCGTCTATATGGATGAACTGGTCAATTTCTTGATTTCTGAATTTGGCCAAGCGCAAGAAGTGGACGGGGTCAGGTGGTATGCCTTGGACAATGAACCGGCGCTTTGGTCTTCTACCCATCCGCGAATTTCTCCGGGGCAAATCATTGGACTCGAACTTGTCAATCGTTCGATAGAAATGGCGGCGGCAATCAAAGACGTTGATCCGGCGGCGGAAATTCTTGGCCCGGCGCTTTACGGATTCAACGCCTTTCACACCCTGCAAGATGCGCTGGATTGGCCGGTCATTAACCAGAACTTTCGTTGGTTTATCGATTATTATCTCGACAAAATGAAGAACGCGGAAGAAAGCGCCGGGCGCAGGTTGATCGACGTTCTCGACGTGCATTGGTACCCGGAAGCGCGGGGCGATCATCGCATCGTCTTTGACGGCGAAGCGCTCACGCCGAAGGACGTAGAAGCGCGCGTGCAAGCTCCGCGCACCTTGTGGGACCCCACCTATTTTGAAGACAGTTGGATCGGCATGTGGCGCAGGGATTTTTTACCGCTCATTCCCAATCTTCAGCAGTCGATAGAAAATTATTACCCTGGCACGAAGCTATCTTTTACGGAATTCGCGTATGGCGGCGGCGGGCACGTTTCCGGCGGGCTGGCTCACGCTGACGCGCTGGGGATTTTCGGCAAGTACGGCATCTATCTGGCGACTTACTGGCAGGAAGGCGAGGACAACAGTTACGTTGTCGCCGCGAACAATTTGTTCAGAAACTATGACGGCAATTTCGCGGCTTTCGGAAATACCAGCGTGGCGGCCAGTTCAAGCAATATTGAGAAAATATCCGTTTACGCATCGATCGTTGAAGACGCGCCGGAGAAACTGCACCTTATTTTGCTCAACAAGGATTTTGACGCCGCGCAAGATTTGAATATTAGCATCGAGAGTGACGCACTTTACGAGTATGTCGATATTTGGACGTTCGACGATAGCAGCCCCGAAATTTTATACGCCGGACGCATGAGCGACATTTTAGAAAACGCGCTTTTTTTCCAAATTCCCAAGGCAAGCGCGGTGCATCTTGTTTTTAGCGGAATCTTCACCTCCGTCACAGAAAGGCAAAGGCTCGAATCCGAAGTTCCATTTTTGATGAAGGCTTATCCAACGCCGTTTAACGCCGAGCTTCGTATCGAATACAGCGTACTCACAGGCGAAACCGGCGTTTTGAAAATCTTCGATTTGCACGGAAGAGTCGTGCGAACATTTTCAAGTCTCACTGGCAGCGGCAATCTTGTTTGGAACGGCGAGGATGAGTCAGGCGTGCAAGCCGCCTCGGGCGCGTTCTTTTTAAAACTCACTGCTGGCGAGAAAACGCTTTCGCGGCGCGTCACTTTTCTGAAATAATCCGAAGGGTGAGGCTGTCCCAAAACATGGTTTCCGAATGAGAGACATACGATATGCAGGGGTTCAAAATCTTGAACCTCTACGACATGTTGTAAGATGCCATAAAAATATTTTGTTTTTGGACAGCCCCTTTCACTTTGCGCATCAAAAAACTCACGGCGGCGTTTTCAGCGCGGCTGACACGAGAGAGTTTTGAAGAAGCCTGCAACTGATTTGCAAGGCAAGTCTTGCACTCCTTGTAACATAAAAACGGTTTAGAAATGATAGAAATCAGAGCGGAAATTGAAGCTGATCGCGGCGGCGTTTGGCGCGTAAATTCCGAAGCGTTTGAAAGTGACGCCGAGGCAAAGCTTGTCGAAGCGCTGCACGCCGCCGGTGTTCCGAGCATTTCGTTGGTTGCCGTTGAAGCGGGCGAAATTGTTGGACATATTATGTTCACGGAAGTCGCTTTGGCTGGCCGCAAAAGCGAGACAAAATTCATGGGGTTGGCTCCGATGTCTGTCTTGCCGGAGAAGCAAAACCAGGGCATTGGCTCAAAATTGGTGAAAGCGGGGTTACAGGCTTGTCAAGAAAGGGAGATTGAGGCGGTCGTCGTTTTGGGGCATCCAAATTTCTATCCGAAATTTGGCTTCACGCCGTCGGTGAATTTCGGAATTAGAAGTCAATTTGACGTGCCGGACGAGGTGTTCATGGCGCTGGAACTGAAGAAAGGAGCTTTGGCGGGCAATTCAGGCGTGATTGAATACCACGCAGTTTTCAATGCTTTTTGATGGGGCGTTGCATCATTCGCGCTGCGATTTTGCCGCGCCCAATTCTTGTTGCAGGCTGTCCACGCGCTTTTCGAGCGTTGCGTTTTCCAGAGCGAGCTCTTCGATTTTTTGCGCCAGATTGTCGTAACGCGCCTGAAATTGCTCGTGTTTTAGGTTCGCCTCTGAGAGATAGGCAAAGCGAAAAAAAGAGACGATCACAAGAAAGATCAGGCCGGCCAGACTCATCCAAAAAACAATCGCTTCCGCTGTATTCGCAAAGAGTTTGATTTTCGTTCGTTCCGTGGGCTTAAAGTCAAGCTCCGGAATGTTGCGCGATTTGAGCCATTGACGAAATTTTTCCTGGAGCAGCTTGAACTGTTCCTGCAGCTTCTTAACCCACTGCATCGGTCTGCGGTTGCGGCTTTGGTTTGGGCTGCGCAGGTTGTTGAGGCGCGCTTGGCATTGCGGCAAGCGTCGCCTTTGTCTTGTTCTTGTCGGTGGCCGCGAGGTGGTGCATCACTTTGCCGCCAAAGTAAAAGGCGATGACCATTTGGAAAGCGGTCAGCAATTCTGAGATTTGTTCTTCAAAATCGCCTGCCATGGCAAAGTTCATCGCCTCGAGCAGGACAACGATAAACAAAACGGACACAGTTAAGACGGCGCGCAAAACGCCGCGCGGCATGGCTAGCGTTTCGTCTTTGTACGGGTTCGGTTTGTCGCTAAATGTAAAACGGACCAGCAATGCAATAAATAATGCAATGACCAACACAAACCACACGATGACTGGAATGTAGACATACTTAAATTCCGGCTGTAAGAAAACGTCGCCCATAGTTCAATTCCTTCCTCAATCGTTTATCGTCAATTATTTTAAAATCGCAACGAGAACGGCTCCGAGCGCCCCGCTTCCCAAGGCGGCGATCAGCGTCATGCGTCTGGCTTTCACCAATTTGATGCGCGTTTTTTCAAGCTTTTTATCCGATTCTTCCCAGAGTCCGCGATAACGCTCAAACCCGGCTTTGTTCAGCTCAATAATGCTGTCCTTTTCAGCAATTACGGCGTTCAGTTTTTGAATTTTCATTTCCTGCAGCATCAACATGCTGTCGGTGACGGCGAACTTTTGGGCGATGGAGAGGGCGCGCATATATTGGCTGTGCTTCAGCACCCACAGGGTGTCGCCCTGCGCTGAAACTTCAAAAGTATCGCCTGGAATGACTGGTTTTGGAAAAAGCGTTTCCTGAGCAAAGGCCGCTTTTCCTGCACAAAAAAAGACGGCTATGAATAGTATTCTTTTCATTGAATCCAACTTTCTGTCAACGACTCCGGGAACGGAGTGCGATGATTCATCATCTTTATTTAACTGATGTTACGCACTACTGGAAATTTCCCAAAAAGCACCTGAAAAACATCGTTTTTACGTCATCCCCGCGAAGGCGGGAATCCAGTCAATCGCGCACTGCCCCTGGATTCCCGCTTTCGCGGGAATGACTTTAACGAGAATTTTTATGACATCATGGCTAGTGCGTAACATGAGTTAAATCGTTTGTTCGTATACTGGAATGCCGCGTCTAATCGCCAAAAGTATCCCTGCCGCGTCGCTGCAATTCTTCAAGGCTCATTTCGCCGATCTCCTGATCGACCTTTGATCTTTTCTCGCGCAGTTGGTCAAGCTTTACGTCAAGTTCATCGATTTCTCGATTTAAGCTTTCGACGCGTCTTTCGCGCTCAGCGATTTCCTCTTGCGTTTGTTCCGTCCACTCCGCTTCGTGCTCCCGTACCTTGGCGTGCTCTTCCTGAATCTTCTTGATTTTGTCGTCGAACAAGTTCCACACGAATTTAAACGGGGCGGCAAATACGGTGAAAAGAATGGTCAACGGTTGCCAATCGATAATTCCTTTATCGACCAGGTACCATAATCCGGCAACGATGACCGCAATGATAATAATGGTGACCCATTTTTTCATGTTCTACTCCTGTTCTTCAATAAACTCTCCGAAAACCCAGCCCGTCAGTCCCGTTGAAACGCGGTACCAGCCGTTGCGTTTTTCCAGAATCTGAACCGGCGTATTTCGCGGCAGCGGGTTGGCGACTTTTGGCGCGCTTGCTTGGCCCGAAGCGCGAATGTTGAGACGATTCGCGGTGACGACGCCGTGCGTAGGTTCGCCGTGATCATCATCCTCAATTCTGTCATCGCCGAGAAGACGCTGCCGCAATTTGTCGAGCGGAAAGGCGGGGCCGGGATCGATCTTGCGATCCGGCGCTACTTCCTCGTGCCCTAGTATATGCTTGATGCGGTAAGTTTGAACCAAAGCACTGCAAATTTGCTCGGTGACGGCGATTTGTTTTTCCGTGTAGCTGTGCCAGAATTTTGAAACGGATTGGTTGCGGTGCACGCCTTCTTCCACTTCATGCGCGGGATAAGTGCGGCCAAACCAAGCTTTGAAGGTATTGCCTTCGCGCTTTAATAAGCCGGCGTTGTCGATTTCAATGCCGATGGAAAACTTATTGAATCCAGTTCGCCGAGAACCGTCGGGGAAAGTAAAGCCGCTTTTGCCTGCGTGCCAACCGATGAGATTGAATGGAATCATTTGAAAAACTGCACCGTCGCGCCCTAAAACAATGTGCGCCGAGGCTTTGACGTTGGGGTTGGTAAAAGAGCGCACGACGGATTCTGCGTCCCACATTGCGGTGTAATGAATGATGATCGTATCGGGGGGAAGCTCGAAAGGCCCGCTGTGATTGTTGGTGGGGACAAAGTTGACCGGCAGTGCGTCCGCGCCGACCAAACGGTGATTTTCTATCCGCATTCTGTTCTCCTTGGCAAGTGGGTCGGATATAAAAAACACGGCAGGCAAGGGCAAGACCAATCAAACTAAGCGCCTGTCGAAATGCTGCATTATCACCAATTTCGGGGATTTTATTTTTGGCGGCGATTTATAGATTCCAATCAATAGATTAAATTATGAAGAATGCCGCAGATCGGCGGGAGATAAAAGAATCTCTTCCTTCCACCAAGAGAACCAGCGCAGACGCACCCGCTTCGTTTTTTCGCAAGCGGGGCGTTTGTCGCTGTAAATGATCTGAAGCTCAGTTTTTTCAAAAAAATCGCAGTTCCTCCATAGAAAGCGGAGCGCGGCAGGAAGTCGTCTCCGCTTTTTTATTGCAGCATTCGTCAATCCTGAATCAGTTTGGCAAAGTGAGAGTTTACGGAACAAACTTCTGTTAAATTCATTTGCTCAAACAGGACCTTGGGCTAATAAAAAACTTGCTTTAACCCCGATTTCAGTTAGCTTTGTTTTTTAGGAGAACACTGCAGTTGCCGCCAGAATTAACGGATAGCATGAATCTTTTAACCCAGGAGGTTGAATGATGCGTCATTTGAAATTAATCGTCCCCGCCGCCTTGTTGCTTGTCTTTTCTTCACAAGTTTTTGCACAGCTCGGCGCCTTACCGCGACCGTCAGATATTGTGCGCGACTCGCCGGGCGGCGCAACGCATCAAAACGAGCCTTTGCGTGCTATTCAGCGGATTCATAATCATGATTTCTTTGGTTTTAACGGCGGCGTTTCCACTTTTGGAACCAACGCGCAAATCGGCAAAAACTGGGCGATTCTCGACGGCGTTCACACGCAATTCAGTCTCCAACTGCTTTCCGTCAATAACGACAATCCTTATTCGCGACTGTACAACAACAGCTTCCGCGACCCCAAAGGCAACGTGATGCTCGTTCCGCTCTACTTCGGCATGAGAAGAGATATTTTCTTTGAAACGTTCCAAAACGCCATTTTGCCGTATGTTGAAGCTGGCGCAGGACCGGTTTTCGGCATGCATTTCCCTTACGGACACGGTTTCTTCGGCGCGTTTCAGCATATGGGATTTCAAGCGGGCGGCGGGGGATATTTAGGCGGCGGATTTGATTATGACATGGGGCAAAAGACGGTCGGAAATATTGGCGTGCGCTATAACTACATTCGTTTCCCGAACCAAATCGGCGATCGATTGGGCTATTCCGGCGTTTCCATTACTTTCGGAATTCACCGTATGAAAGGGCGTTAAATTTGAAAAATGGGTTGATGAAATCAAAATTCAGAGACTTTCGTCAACCCGATTTTACGAAATTTCCTCAGGCGTCTTTTCTAACGCGCCATGGCTGTTTGCGCCAATAAGTCAAAGTGCGCCACAGCCACTCCGCCGGGCCGAATTGAAAACGCCGCAGCCACCACGGGCTGAAAAAAAGCTGCAACGCCCAAACCCCCAGTATGAACCACCAAAGATTAAAACGACCGATCTGGCCGAAAAGTGCCAGGCCGTAGCCGTAGAACACGGCGACGCCGATGATCGTTTGCAGCAAATAATTGGTCAGCGCCGTTCGCCCAACCGCAGCTAACCGGGAGCGCAGCCGCTCAAATTTCCCCGATTGACAAATCAGCATCACCAGCGAGACGTAAGCCATGCTCACCAAAATGCTCGCAAAATAGTTGTACTGGCCGTCGATCAGCATTCTGACGATAGAATCGAAATTGTGCGAGCTCCATTGCTGAATGCCAAATGCAATGACCGGCAGCCCTAGTCCAAAGCCGATGATGATCCAGTTTCTGTAGAATTTTGCCGTTCGTTGGGCCGTAAAAACGCCGGCTTTCATCAATCCCATGCCCAAGAGCATCATGCCCAAGGCGCGCCAGAACAGCATGAATGGGATGGCTTGCGTGTGCATCATGACCGATTCTTTGGCGTTTTTAAAGAATGCTCCGCTTGGTTCTCGCATGGTCTTGACCATTTCTTCAGCTTCTTCGGGCGTAGGCTCCGCGGAGCGACGTATGTGTTCCCATTGATCGAGCAGAGCCTGTTGATGCGGGGTGGTTTCTTCACCGCCCGCCGCTTTTGCCCTGACATTCTGTGCAACATCGCGCAATTGTGATTGAGCAAAGCCGCCGCCGCTATAAAGCAGAGCGCCAAATAATAGCACGGCAACGCCGCTGATGATCAACGCACGCACCGAACGCCGCCGAAAAAGGAAGAGTACAAAGCCGCACAGCGCGTAAGTGACGAGAATATCCCCGTGCCAGAGAAGATAGGCGTGTGCAAGGCCAAATAAAAGCAGCCAAAACGTGCGTCGGTAATAAATGCGGCCAAAAGGTCTCCTCGCCGCTTCAGCGCGTTCGAACATAATGATCAAGCCCGCGCCAAAGAGCATTGAGAATATCCCCATCATTTTCAAATCGAAGAAAAGGTGCGCGAACGCCCAGGCGCCAAAATCGAGCCCTTCGGAGCCGCCATAACTCATAGGATTGAAATAGGCTGCGAGCGGCAGCGCCATGCCTGTGATATTCATGACAAAGATGCCAAGCAATGCAAATCCGCGCAGCACGTCAATCGCTTCAATGCGATCTTTTGCAGTCGTGGGATTGAAGTCCGCAGGGCGGCTTGTTGAGCTTTCGGTGTTTTTCATGATCATTTCCGACAAAGAAATACGGGAAGATTACGGTAAATTGAGCTGCGAGGGTGCGCCGAAGCGGTCTTGCGCCCGGCCGAATTTCTCGCTGAATCCGTAGTTGTCGAGCGGCATAAGCGCTTTCCCGCCTTCTTCAAACGCTGCAAAAACGCGCTCAAATTCTGACAAAGATTCACAATCAACAAAAATGGAAATCGCCGGTGTAAAACTGAAATCGTGCTTCATTGGTGAATCGATGCAAATAAATTCTCGACCGTCGAGCGTAAAGCTCGCCTGAACCAACTTTCCGGCATTGTCGCCGTCTTCGTAACGTTGCAATTCCAATACTTCGGAATTGGGAAATAAGCCGATGTAAAAGTTCATCGCTTCTTCGGCAGAGCCTTCAAACATTAGGTGGGTTCGGATTTTTCTATTCATCGTTGTCATTCTTGTTCGTTTGCATTTCTCTTTTCGTGGAATTTGAATGGATGTAGTTTGTCTAAGCAATCCTGCCAGGGTTCCGAATCCCGGCAGGATTAAAAGAGCCAGAAGTCGGGCCATGTTGTAGACGTCTTTTGCCCTCAATTTTGATGGTTTCAATCGTTCAGTACATGTGACCAAAAAGATTTTGCTTCACCGGCCTTCGCCATTGAAGAGTGACAAGTCAGGTTGAATGATTGCGAAGGAAGTGATTTGTGTTCTGAGAAGCTGTTTTAAAAGTCCCGCAGGGACGGTCGAAAGTAGCCCGGAAGTTCACTTCCGGGGAAGATGACGTTTTGTTTTTTGTCGAGTCCCGTCAGGGACGGTTGAAATTTTATCGTGTTTCCAGCCTCAATCGTCCCTGCAGGACTTGAAACCATAAGACATCGGTTCCAGGCGACTTATCGCTTGGCTATTATCAAGCATCCCTACGGGACTTTATAAAACAGCCTCTGAGAGAATTGTTGTAGTTAGGCGATAGGCGGTTTCAGGAAGAAATCAAAATAAAAAAGCCCCGACGAAATTTCCGCCGGGGCTTTCAAAATGAGGGTAGAAGGGATCGAACCTTCGACAAACGGCTTAAAAGGCCGCTGCTCTACCAGCTGAGCTATACCCTCTCAAAAAACGAGTTGCGAAGATAACAAAATGACCCTGTGTTGTCAATAGAATTTTGAGAATTTTTACATCAATTTTCGCAGTGCTGGAAGCATTTTGCCGTCGGGCAGAATTTCCAGGATCATGACAGACGGCTTTAGCTCAAAACGCGGCGGCCCGGCGGATCCGGGATTGAGCATCAGAACGCCGTCGACGCGTTGGCAAAAATCGCGATGAGAATGCCCAAAAATGAAAACGTCAGGCGGTGAAGAAACGCCGAACCTGCTGAGTGTTTCGCGCACGCTTTTGGCGTCTTGACGCAATTGAATGTGCGTCATAAAAATGCGCTTGCCGCCAATCTCCTCCAAACGCCATTCCGGATTGCGATCTGAAACCGGCGAATAATCCGTATTTCCATACACCGCATAGACAGGGGCCAATGTTTCCAAGGTCGTGATAATATCTTCATTCCCGACGTCTCCGGCGTGGAAAATGGCGTCCACGCCTTCAAAAGCTTTGAGCACGCCGGGGTGCATTCGGTTATGCGTGTCGGAAATCAGGCCCAGCTTCATTCGGTGCGCTTCCCCTGGACAAAAGCTTCCGCTTCCTTGACGTCATCATAACTGCCGATAATCAATGGCACTCGCTGATGCAATTCATGCGGTTGTAGATCGAGAATGCGCTCAACACCGTTGCTCGCATAGCCGCCTGCCTGCTCAACTATGAACGACATCGGATTGGCCTCGTAGAGCAAGCGCAATTTGCCGTTCGGCGCTTTCTTTTCGCCGGGATAGAGAAAAACGCCGCCGTATAAAAGATTGCGATGGAAATCAGCGACGAGCGATCCGATGTAGCGGCTCTTGTAAGGCCGCCCTTCTTTCTTTTCGGCTCTCTTGAGGTATTTTATATAGTTTTGAACGTTTTCGTCCCATTTGATATAATTGCCTTCGTTTACGCTGTAAATACTACCGCGTTTGGGAATTTTTATATCGTCGTGAGAAAGCAGAAACTCGCCGACTGACGGGTCAAGCGTGAAGCCAAAAACGCCGTTGCCCGCCGTGTAGACCATCATGGTCGAACTGCCGTAAATAATATATCCCGCCGCAATTTGTTTGTAGCCGGGTTGCAGGCAATCTTCGAGGCTTCCGCGATCTCCGGCGCTGGTTTTGCGATGAATGCTGAAAATCGTCCCGATGGAAACGTTGGCGTCAATATTCGAAGAGCCGTCCAGCGGATCGTAGAGCAAAACATACTTGCCGGTGTCAAATTGCGGAGGAATCTGGATGACGTCTTCGCGTTCTTCGCTGGCCATACAGCACAAACGCCCGGTGTGGTCAAGGGCGCGGAACAGAATATCGTCAGCGTATTCATCGAGTTTTTGAACCTTTTCGCCTTGCACGTTTTCAACGCCGGTCAAGCCCAGAATATCCACCAAGCCGGCCTTGTTAACTTCACGGGAGATGATTTTGGCGGCAAAAGCGATATCGTAAAGCAGCGCCGAAAATTCGCCGGTCGCTTCAGGGAAATGCTTCTGATGTTCAATAACGTGGCGTTCGATAGTGAAATTCGGGCGATGGTCTGACATGGGTACTCCTCCTTCAGATGTTCGATCCTGAAAAAACGCTTAAAATAATTTCAGACGATCTAAAAATCAACTTTTATTCGCAAGACTTTGCGCGTATAACCACTACCTTCAAACGCCGCAATCATGCGGAGATCATCGAGAATTTTTGCGCCATGCACCTCGATTTTTCCGCTCGCGCGATAGTTTAAAACTTGCTCTGAACCGCCGGGCGCTTCTAAAATGACCTTGATTTCGCGGTCAGAAATCCGATCAACGCGGCACAAACGCATTTGCCGCGACCTATCTCCTGGTTCAGGCTTTTGATAAGGAAGCCAAACGCGCAAGGGATCATCAACGGTAATTTTGAGCTCAGAAGCGTCGTTCGTTTTCAAAACGGCGTTGACAAAAGTCCCTCCGGCGATGCGATGCAACACGTCGGAATTATTTCCGCGAACGAGCGAAGCGAACGGCCCAAACCGGGGTGAAAAATTGATCGTCACCGGTTTTTGTGGTTTTTCGAGCACTCTCAAAACTGCGCCGTCGGGTGACTGATCGATCCTCAAAGAAAGCGTTTGATCGCCAACCTTGATATTTTTGAGTTCAAGAAACGGCAAATCGATCGGTAAGCGCGGCTCAAGCGTCACCATCCGCGACGGTGTGTCGATGCGCAGTCCGAGCATGCCGCGAACCAATCCCGCCGTAAAACCGAAATTTGAAAAAAGCTGATGCGGAACGGAAGTTTCAAGGGGGCGGAAATATTCGCCGCTCACAATCTCCGGCATTGCGCCGAGCGCGTCTTCATAAACCCAATTTTTTAAATTTCGCAGGTTCTGCAAGCCCGCCTCGGCGTGACCTTGACGATAAAGCGCCCAGATTGTGTAGCCGGTCAAAAATGGCCAGACCGCGCCGTTGTTGTAAGCCAGCGGATCGTACGCCGCACTTTGGTTGGACAGCATGCGACTGCCCCAGTCCGTGCTGATTTTTGACGAAGCGATTTCGGTGAGCGTGAGGCGGGCGCGCTTTTCCGGCAGCAGATCGAAAATCATCGGAAACGCGGTCCAGGCCGTGAGCTCTGCGTTTGGCGCGCCGGAGCGTGTGATGGAAAAATTATAGTGCAATTTTTCGGCGTTCCAGAATTTATTTTCCAGGTTCGCCTTGCCAGTTTCAAACCATTCGTTTGCCTGACGGACAAGGTTTTCATCCTCGCTCAAAACTTGCGCGATCTCGGCGAAACTGCGCCAGGCTTCCACGCCAATCGCTGCCAAGAAAATATCCACGCCGCTGGCTTCGCGCAGGCTGCCCAGTTCGGAAGCGCCCAACCCTGCGAGCGTATTTTCCATCAAGCCGTCGCCGTCACTGTCCGTCGAACGGCTCCACTCGTACGCTTTTTTTAACGAAGACCGGCTTTCCTGCAAAAAATTTAAGTCGCCGGTGTGTTTGAAATAGTTGTTCGTCGCGGCGAGATAGAGCGGCGTCGTGTCGCCGTGAATATAGCCGTAAGGAAAATCTTCAAACCAGTTCAACATGCCGCCCGACTGGCTCAACTCATGCATGATTTTGCCGTCATCGCGCTGATATTTTTGCAAAAAAGCGATGCTGTGCTTCACCGTTTCAAAATCGCCAAAACCGATCATGGCAAAGCTGTTCACGAACATGTCGCCGCCGAAAAACCAGCCGAATCCCGGCCTGCGACTCGCGCCGGACGGTCCAAATCCGGCGATCAACCCGCAGCCCAAGTCCGGATTACAAACAAAGCCCTTGTGCATCGCAACTTTGTTCCAGAGAAACGCTTCGTCGAATTCCGTTCCGGAAATGGTCAACGTTGAAGCGAGAAAATTCTTCCAGTAATTGTGCGTTTTTTGGTATTGCGCGCGAACGTGATTTTGCAAGGCGTGGTACTGTTCGATGCACGCTTCACGGCTTTCAAAATTCGCTGTCAAAACTATCGGGAAATATTGTTTACGAGCTGCGTCCGGATCAATTTTTAGTTTGAACAAAATCGGTTTTTGCGAAAGCTCGTGCGCCAGCGGCGGCGATTGTCGTTCCGCGCCGGGCGCGCCGACCATCGCGTTGAATGTTCGGCGGCTTTCGGACAGAATGTATGCTTTGTTCTCGTCGTCCCAGAAAGCGTATTGACCGCCCAAACCGCCCGGCCACATCGGCTGTAAGCTGGGCAGAAAACTGGCGAAAATCTCCATCTCGCGGTATGCGTCAACTTCCAGCAAGATTACAATCCCCGGCTCGTCAATCGGCGCGAAAAAATGCTGCTTGACGACGAAAAGCGGGTGGGTATAAGTCAGCGTCGTGCGCTCAGGATAGACTTCAATGTGAGAAGCGTAGTGCTTGAGATCGTCCGGCGAAGGCATGGATTCAAAACGGTATTGCAGCCGGAATTCCTTGAGAATTTGCATGGGAAAGACCCACGCTTCAAAATCGCCGTTTTCCCGCCCCATGAGAATGGACTTGCGCCCGGAAACGTCAAAATACGTCTGCGGGCGAACCGATGATTTTAGCGGCGACGTTGATGCTGGAAGCGCAAAGCGCGGTATTTGACCTTTAACCCCTATTGCCAGGATTGCCACAAAAAAGAAAGAGATGAAAGACTTCATATTCATCGTACTTTGTCTTTTCGTTGTTTGCCGGACAAGTTAGTCGAGCTGTAATGAGAAGAAAAGGCGCTCAAACCGAAACTCAATTTTCTTTGTTTTCTTTCATCCCATGAAAATGCTCCCAAATCTTTTCGGCCAAGTCTTGATTGACATTTTCCGCCAATTGAAGATCGTCGACTGAGGCTTCTTTGACGCCGTCGATGGAGTTAAAGAATTGGATGCGTGTTTTTTTACGATGAACTAAGTTGAAATTTCAGGAATCATGGTATGTACAGAAGAGCTGTTTCTTAAGCTTTCGGGGCTCGAAACCTTGAGTAGCTGAGCAACACTGTTTTCAGTCTCGCGGCGAACTTTCGAATTCTTTCAAAATTCGACGAACCTTATCTGTAGAAATATCGCCTTGCTCGGTCTTCGAGTAAATAGTAACGAGGATTATTTGGGATAGAGTTTTTATGTAGTAAATGAGGCGGTATCCAGCTCGCTTTCCTTTCTTTAGGTTCGAATTCTTGATTCTCGTTTTGTAAACTGTATGCCGGACCTGAGCGCCTGGCGATTTGCCGGATTTTAAATCTTCTATGAGAGGCTCAACGTCCGATCTGATGTTGCGATATTTTTTTGAGAGCCGCCGAATGTTCCGCTTAAATTCCGGGGTAAATTCTATCTGCATCTCATATAATATTCGGCTAATCAGACTCGATCCCGTCCCATAATTCAGAAACGGGCCTGGTTTCCCCGTTCATCGCTTCGGTCCATCCTTGCGCGAGGCTTTCATCAGCAGGTTTTAAGCTTATACTTTCTCTAAAAATGCGAATGATTTGCAGCAAATGAGGCAAGTGTTCTGCTGGCGTCTTATTGACTTCTTCTAAGACTTGATCATGGTATGTTATAATATTCTCGGCCATGACATTACCATTTTAGTTTCGAAAAAGGCTTTGTTTCTTTGCTTAAAGAAAAGAAAGCTCCTGTTGCCAATCAAGACGTTTCTTCGTCTTCCCGCATCCCATGAAAATGCTCCCAAATTTTCTCGGCCAAATCCTGATTGACGTTTTCCGCCAGTTGGAGATCATCGACCGAGGCTTCTTTGACACCATCGACGGAGCCGAAGAATTTGATCAGCGCTTTGCGGCGCGCGGGGCCGACGCCGGGGATTTGTTCGAGGGCCGAGGCCGTCGTGCGTTTGCGTCGCAGGGAGCGGTGGAAGGTCACGGCAAAACGGTGGGATTCGTCTCGCAAGCGCTGAAGGAGTTTGAGTCCGCTGGAAGTGCGGGGGATGTTTTGCGGTTCGGGGTCGCCGGGCTTGAACACTTCGTCCAGGCGTTTGGCGAGCGCGACGATTGGGATGTCGTCATGCTTGGTGGTTTTTAACGCTTGCAATGCAGCGCCGAGCTGCCCCTTGCCGCCGTCGATCAGAATTAAATCAGGGAACGGCATTTTTTCGGAAAGCGAAGCGCCGTAGCGTCGTGCGACCGCCTCGTTCATCATCGCGAAATCGTCCGGCGAATCCTTGATGCGAATTTTGAATTTGCGGTAGTCCGACTTTCTCGCTACGCCGTCGACGAAGCAGACCATCGACGCGACGGGATCGGTTCCTTGAATATTGGAAATGTCAAACGCTTCAATCCGGCGCGGCGGTTTTTTGAGGCGCAAGTCCCGTTGAAGCGCCTCGACGGCGTGCGGCGGTTTGTCTTTCGCGCGCAATTTTTGAATTTGCAATTCCTGCAAAAGCAATTGCGCGTTTTTGTTGCACATGCTCACCAAGCGCGCTTTCTCGCCTTTTTGCGGCACGATGAATTTCACCGTTCCGCCGGCCTTCTCCGCTAGCCAGGATTCAATTTCTTCCTGCTCTTCCAACGCTTCCGGCAGGTAAATTTCGGCTGGCACGAACTCCGCCTTCAAATAATACTGCTTGACGAACGAAGTCACGACCTCAGCAAAAGTGTCTTTAAAAATTCCTTTCAAATAAAAATGCTGCCGTCCGATGATCTTGCCCTCGCGCACTTTGAAAACCACGCCGCAAGCGTCTTCATCCTCCATCGCCGCCGAAATCACGTCGCGGTCTTTCAAATCATCAGTGACCATTTTTTGCTTGAGTTGAAAATTCTCGATCAGCCTGATGCGGTCGCGCAGACGGGCGGCTCGCTCGAATTGCTGTAACTCAGCGAACTTCATCATGCGTTCGGTCAGCGCTTTGACGACTTCTTTGTCGCGGCCGTTGATAAAATTTACGATCTGGTCGATCATCGCGCCGTATTCTTCCGCGCCGACCAATCCTTCACACGGGCCGTCGCATTTTTGGATGTGATAATCGAGACAAACCTTGAATTTCTTCTTGGCAATCGTCTCGTCGTTGATGTCGTAGTTGCAGCTTCGGATCGGGAAAATGCGCTTTACTTGTTTGAGAATGCCGCGCATATTTTTGACGTCCGTGTAAGGGCCAAAATAACGCGAACCGTCGCGGATGATTTTTCGAGTCGGGAAAATGCGCGGAAAGACTTCGTTGGTGACGCGGATGTAGGGGAAACTTTTGTCGTCCTTGAGATTGACGTTGTAACGCGGCTTGTACTCCTTGACCAGATTCATTTCCAAGATCAACGCTTCCATCTCGGAATCGGTGACGATGGTTTCAAGGTCGGCAATGCGTTTTTTCAGGCTAAAAAGCTTCGCGCCTTCGACGCGTCCGTCCTGAAAATAGGAACGCACGCGGTTGCGCAAAACCTTGGCCTTGCCGATGTAGATAATCTTGCCGGACTTGTCCTTGAATTGGTAAACGCCCGGGCGGGTCGGCAGATTGGCGAGTTTTTTTTGTAAGGCTTCGGAAGTCGTCATTACTAATTCGAGAAATATGGATTCGTTAGTTCGAGTTGTTTTTTGACGGGATAACAGGATGAACAAGATTAAGTTTTTGGTCTCGTTACCAAGTTGAAACTTGGTTACGCCGCTGCTTCCGAAGTTTTACTTCGAATTCTTAACGAGAAGTAGCTTGATAATGTTAAGTTCTCATTAGCCGCGCACTTCAATGCGTGCGAATCGCCGGGCTGAAGCACGGCGCTAATGAGACGCTTGAGAGCGTAGGATTTAACTTAAAATTGTCAAGGTAGAACTTCTCGAACAAATTGCGTTACCAAACTCCAGTTTGGTAACGAGCCAAATCCTGTAGATCGTGTAAATCCCGTCAAAATAAAACTGTCATCTCTTTTCCGAAAGCTCGATAAGCACGCCGCCGGTGGTTTTGGGGTGCAAAAACGCCACGCGCGTCCCGCCCGCACCGCGATCATTTTCCTGGCCGATCTTTTCCATCCCCGCCTTTTCCGCCGCCGCGACTGCGCTATCCAAATCCTCCACACGAAAACAAATGTGATGAATTCCTTCGCCTTTCTTGGCGATGTATTTTGAAATCGGCGAGTCGTCGTCCGTGCCTTGCAAAAGTTCGACTGCGGGTTCCCCCGCACTAAACATCGCCACGCTGACTTTTTGATTTTCAACAATTTCCAAATGATCCGGTTCGCGCTGGAAAAGCCCTGAGTAGCGCGCAATCGCCTGTTCCAAATCCGCTACGGCAATGCCGATGTGGTCGAGTTTCATGTCTGTTCCTTGATGTGTGAAGTAACTGATGTTACGCACTCTCGTAAATTTTCCAAATAGCACCTGAGAAATGTCACTTTTATGTCATTCCCGCCTGCGCGCACGCGCGATAAAAAGAATGTGGATAACTCAAATCAG
>CAXHAT010000124.1:0-24011 GCA_964014485.1 uncultured Deferribacteres bacterium | reverse complement strand
AACTGGAGTTTCGAGTGCAATTGCGCTCCCAATCCAGAGATTGGGAACGAGAATTATTAGGCAGGTCGGGCTCCGTCGCTTTGAATCTTTTCGATTTTATAGCCCCCCGCCTTTCGGTCTTGCATATAAAGCAGGCCAAAGATGACGATGATCACCCCGGCAAACGGAACGATGTAGCGGAAAGAAATGCGGCCGCCGTAATTATCCGCCGGACCCAACATGCTTTTCGCCTTGTCGATGTATGCGGCCTCAACCCCGCTGTCCGTGAGCGCGCGAAACGCATTGGCCGTGCCGGGTTCAGGTAAAGCTCCGGTTGAGTTATAGGTTTGCAGAGCGCTTTCAACCGCTTCCTTGGCGCCGCGAATATCTTGTCCGACGCGCCCTGAAATCTGCGGAACGTTTGCCAGTCCCGCGGAAGCTTCTTCAAACAGCGCAACAGTTTCCTGCGTTTGTTCAACGAATTTTTCATGCGCGTATTTGTCGGCGATTGAGCCCATTTGCGGAGCCGTCACCAAGCCGACGACGCACATGCCCATAGCGCCCATTAAGCCAAGCCCCAAAGCGCCGCTTTTGGGAATGCGTTCTGAAACGAATCCGAGCATCGTCGGCCAAAAATAGCAAATCCCGACGGCGAAAACCGTCGCTGAAGCGAAAGCCATTACCAAACCTTCGGCGTAGCTGAGCCAGAAAAGTCCGATTGCCGCAACAATAGCCGAGCTTAAAAGAATGCCGGTAGGAGAGAGACGATGCACCAGCGGCCCGGCGAAATTTCGCATGACGGCCATGATCCCGTTTATCCACACCAACACCAGAATTCCAGCGAGACCGCCCGCTTCGAGTACGGCGGGCACCCAGCGATTCGGCCCGAGCTCCACCGAAGCCGTGATCGCCATGCAGCCGAGCATGAGCCACATCAACGGCGTAGTCAGCGTCGCTTTGAACATTTCGCTCATCGAAACGCCGGATTGAACCCCTTCGGTGTGTGGAAATTTTTGCCCGAGAAAAAGGTATCCGTAGAGCAAGGTCGGAATGAGGATGAGCGAGAGTTTGATTTGCCAGGAAGAAACGCCGATGGCGTCCAGGCCGAATGCGGCAAGCCCGCCAAGCACGATGCCGCCGGGGAACCAAACGTGGAATTGATTGAGCTTAACAGTCTTGTTGTCAGGATAGAGCGCCGCGACCAATGGATTACACGCCGCTTCCACCAAGCCGTTGCCCAAAGCGATGATCAGCGCGCCTGAAAACAACATCCAAAAGCCGTTCGCAACCATCATCACGAGCGCGCCGATCAGGTGCCCGACAAACGCGAGACGCAACAGAAATTTCATGCCGAGGTTGTCGCAGAGCGGCGCGAAAATCAATTGTGACACGGCAAAGCCCCAGAGTGCGGCTCCGCTGATCCAACCGACGTCGGCGTTGGTGAGCACAAATTCTTTTTTGAGCGTAAACATGATCGCCCCGACGGTTGCAAAAGCCACCGAAGTTGCGATCAACGAAACGCAGCTTGCGATAAACAGGCGCTTCGGATGAATATCGCTCGCGTTTTCCGTACTTGCCATTTCCCTTCCTCCGAAAAAATGGTTATTGGATTAATGGATTGTTGAATCCATGAATGAAAGTTTCAGAAGTTGAATATCTCGAAAACTCAATTTGTGTCCGATTATTATTGTTGTCACAACTTTAGATGGAATGATGTTCAAACTTTCTGACCCAAGAGGCTATTTTGAATTTCCGGTGTTTGAGAGCGAATAGAATATGGCAGTTCGGCATGAACTCCCACCAAATTAACTTTCGAATTTTTCCCAGTCAAATCAATACTCTTTGAAAAATCGCTTCCCCGAATATCCACACCCATGATGTTAATAACCTCGTAGTTTCCGATCTTTATTGCAGTTCCACCACCATGTCCCCCGGGAGTGAAAAATCCTCCAATAATGTTTACAACTCGCTGTTGGTGATATAATGTTTCTGGTGTATCCTTCTTAATGCACTGAGGAGGTAATTTTTCTTTGGGAGTACCAGGATCATTGTCTAAGTGCAAGGCGGCGGTTGATGCTATTTTTGCTCGATTATTACCTTCGAAGAAATTGTTTGTGAAAGTTACATTCCCAATACCTCGTCCATAAAACCCAGCCCTTTCGGATTGTTGAAAAGCATTATTTGCGACAGAAAGTGCTATAGTTTCATCGCGACAATCTACATGATCGAAAGTAACAAATGCGCAGGCATTACCTTGATTCGTACTGATTGAGCCAGAAATGCAGTCCAATCGACAACCGGTAATCTCGCCTGCTGTAGCATTTTCCCATTTCAAACAATGCAATAGAGAACGCTCGATTGAGCAATTTTGAATACGAGCTGTCCAGCATTGACGTAAATAGATGCCTTGAAAGAAATCTTGCACAACAACATCGCGAATTATACAATTCCAAAAACCACCCCGGATAAATATTCCAGTCTGCCGTTCAGGGTCTCCAAGAATTAAACGTGGTTCGGATGTGGAAATCCGAAACCGCCTAAGTGTTACATAAGGCGCCTTCTGTGTACGTTCTCCGTTAGGAGTATTATCTACGCGAATGCAGGTCGCATTTAACCTGCGATAATTCTCATTAAAATCTCGAAGATCATGCGTAATAGAGCAAAGATTGGAATCTTCTCCGAAGAGATCGACATCGCGTTCTATCGTTAGAGTCTTCGTAATTCTATACTCACCGGCAGGAAGAAAAACAGGTCTTCCTTGAGCTTGAGCGTCGTTAATTGCATTTTGAATCGAAATTGTGTCATCGGATATCCCGTCTCCTACTGCGCCAAAATTACAAACATTATTTGCCATGAATTGACCCCTTTTGCATTGTCATCATCTGACGTTTTTCAGTAATCTCAGATTTATCCCAATCACTCTGAAGCAGGCTCCGCTTCGAACAGGCGTACGCGGATGTTGCGGTACCAAACCGGATCGCCGTGGTCTTGCAGCGCGATGTGGCCTTTGCGGTTCTTGCCGTAATTCGGCATTTTGTTGAACTTGCTCTTTGCGACTAATGCTTGCCATGCCTCAGAACCCGCTTCGTATTCAAGCAACTTGACGCCGTTCAGCCAGTGTTCTACGTGATCGCCGTTGATGACGATTCTTACTTTGTTATACTCGCCGACAGGAGCGGTCACATCTTCAGGCGGGGCTTGCAAGGCGTAATTTGAGCCTGCAGAAGTGAGCGGATTCTTGCCGTCCTTGTGCTTGCTATTGTCGAGCACTTGCATTTCCGGCCCCGTGCGATAGGTGCGGCTGTCATCTTCCGTCACCCAGTAAAAAATGCCGCTGTTTCCTCCGAGAGAAACTTTCCACTCCAGCTCAAACTCCATGCTGGCAAACTGATGCGCCGTCATAATATCGCCTTTGCCGTTACCGTTGAAATGGAGCTCGCCGTCTTGCGTGATTTTCCAGCCTGCGGGCAATTCGAGAGAACGAAACCCGCGCCAGCCGTCAAACGTTTTGCCGTCGAATAAAGTAATCCAGCCGTCTTCATCAGCGACGAGACCTGCGTTGTCTGGAATTTCAGTGATAAACGGTTCAACGTTTTCTTCTGACGCTGAATTACAGCCAAAAGCTAAAATCGCCCCCAGCAACAAACAAGAGATGCGTTTCATACCTTTCCTCCTTCCCTGGTTTTCAAAACGCAGGTTCAAAATAGATTTGTCCGTTTGGGAAGTCAAGGCAATTGAGGTTAAGTCAACATGCTCTTAAGGTAGTACGACCACTCCTCTACACCAAACAAACCCGTTGTTTAGATCTGTGACCTAACGCAGAGAAGCGGAGACCGGAGAGCTTCGCTGAGTCTTTTAAAGAAAATCTCGAAGCCTCTCTAATGGATTTCTGTTCTTAGGTAAAATCCTTTGAAGTTCAATTGGATTTCTCCGCGCTTCTTAGCGTGCTTTGCATCTCTGCGTTTTGAAAAATTTTGCGTTATAAAATCGCCTAGTGCATTCCCCCAAAATCCTTGGCATTTCTCTTGCGTATTTCAGGCCAAAATCGTATCACATAACCGAAAACAGGCATTGAAATGTTTTTAAAAAGTCGTGTGAAATTCAGAAAGCTCGCCCTCCGTCAAATGTCGATCTTAACCTTCATCCTTTGCAGCTACCTGGCGTTTTGCCAGGCAAAAGAAAAAGACGGAGCGAACGTCTACATCGCCAGCGTTGAGAGCATTGTGAAAGCGATGGACACGCAAAAAGGCTATGATTTTTTGACGACGACAAACGGCGCCCGATTCCATTCAAACGTGCTTTTGGCTCTTATTGATGAAATTCAAAAGAAAGGCGGCGGAGAGACGCGTATTTTTTACGACGGCGAAAACAACCTGAACGCCTATTTGCAAAAAACCGGCTTGCCGTTTGAAAAACTCCCGATTTACGTTCAACTGGCGCGCGAGAATAATCAGAATGAAGTCGTTGAATTCGGCGTAGATCGCGTGGTCAAACAAGTGATCGAAGGCAGGCGGCCAAAACAGGCGCTTTCGATTCACACCTTTTGGTGCGAGGAAGAAAACCCGGCCAGTCATTTTGCATACGACGACACGCTTTCCGTACCCAGACTGCGCGTCATCAACGCCCGAGACGTTCGCTTGAAATTGCTCGACTTTGGCGATATGCTTCTCTACGATGAAATCGAAGGCATGAAAGGCCGACCAACGACCGGTTTACTGGGTGCGTTATTCAAAATTATTGGCGAAGGCGCAATTGTGCAATCGCGCTCCGCTATCTCGGACGATGGTTTGCAAATTGTCTACGCACGCTCAAAAAAAGGCTTTTTCAGCGTGACGACGACGGCTACGATTTATCCCGACGGGAGGGCGATCAAGGGACTGCCCAAAGATCGGCCCGATCTAAAAAAAATTGAAAAGCGGCTGAAACAGCCGATAAAGATAGAATACTGGTAATTACTTTTTGCAAAATTCGAAGCTCACCCATTGGAGTATTTTTCTCTTCTGGCTCCCCCTTTCCGCGACCTGGTTGATGATGTCCATCGAAGGGCCTTTTCTTTCCGCGGTGATCGCTCGGCTCTCCGAACCCAAGCAAAATCTTGCCGCTTATGGCGTCGCCTACGCGTTTGCGCTCTTTTTGGAAGCGCCCGTAATCATGGTCATGAGCGCGGCGACCGCTCTGGTCAAAGACCGCGCTTCATTTCTCAAAATCCGCCGTTTTGTTTATGCGCTGAACGGCATGATGACAGCTTTTATGCTCATCTGTCTCATTCCACCCGTCTATGATTTTCTCATCCGCGATCTGATGCAATTGCCGCCGAAAATCGCTGATTTGACGTACATCACCCTGGCTTTGCTGCTGCCCTGGCCCGCGGCGATTGGCTACCGACGGTTTTATCAGGGTGTGCTGATTCGATCACACATGACGCGGCGCGTGGCTTACGGCACAATTGTGCGATTGTCAAGTATGGTCGGCGGCGCCGTCGCGCTCCATTTTTTCACCGATCTCCCCGGCGCTGCGATTGGCGGGGCCGCACTTTCTATCGGCGTGCTTTGCGAAGCCGCGGCCAGCAGAAAAATGGCCGCTAAGCCGGTCGTTGAATTATTACAATCAACGGAAATCGCCGCGAGCCATGACTTGACCTATCGCAAGATCACAAAATTCTATTTTCCGCTGGCGGTGACTTCCATTTTAGCGATGGGCGTGCATCCGTTTGTCAGTTTTTTTCTCGGCCAAAGCAAGGACGCGCTCGATTCCTTGGCCGCCCTCCCGGTCATGCTGGCGTTGGTGTTCATTTTTCGCACCTTCGGACTCGCCTTCCAGGAAGTCGGCATCGCCTTGATGGACGAACGGTTTGAAAACTATCCCATTTTGCGCAATTTCGCGATTAGGCTGGGCGTTTTCGCAACGGCGGCTTTGATGCTTATCGCCTTCACGCCGTTAGCCAGATTGTGGTACGAAACCGTGTCCGGCTTGCCGTACGAACTTTCGATTTTCACTCAACCGCCGACGCAAATTATGGCGGTTATTCCGGCTCTGAGCGTTTTGCTTGCTTTTCAGCGCGCCATGTTGATGAACGCCGGCAAGACAGAGCCGATCACCGTCGCCACCATTTTCGAAGTCGGCGGCATTTTGCTGACTTTGTACATCACAATTTTTCTTTTGAACATGAGCGGGATTATCGCCGCTGCGCTCGCGTTGATTGCCGGAAGGGCAAGCGCAAACGCATGGCTCGTGGCGCCGTATTTTCAAGCTCTGAAAAGGATTCGAACACTGAGCGTTGCGCAACATGCCGAATCTGTTTGAAAAAACCTACCCGTTCGCCCGCCCGCTGCTATTTCGCATGGATGCGGAACGCGCGCACAATTTCACATTAAAGAGTTTGAAACTGCTGTCCCGATTTAGCGAAGGAGGAGTGGATGGCGAGCCTGCTGAAGCGGCAGAGTTGATGGGGCTGAAATTCCCAAACCGCCTCGGCCTGGCTGCGGGGTTAGACAAGAACGGCGATTACATCGACGCGCTAGGCGGGTTAGGATTTGGCTTTATTGAAATCGGTACTGTGACCCCGCGCCCGCAGCCAGGCAATCCCAAACCGCGCCTTTTTCGACTTCCCGAGTCGCAAGCTGTGATCAACCGCATGGGATTCAACAACAAAGGCGCGGACTACCTCGTTTCGCGGGTCAAGAGTTCAAATTATCCCGGAATTCTGGGGATCAACATCGGAAAGAATTTCGACACGCCGAACGAAAGAGCCGTCGATGATTACATCGCCTGTCTGAAAAAAGCGTGGGATAGCGCGGATTATATTGTGGTTAATATCTCGTCGCCAAACACGCAGGGCTTGCGTGATTTGCAGGGCGGCGACGCTTTGGCGAAACTGCTCGACGACTTAAAAAACGAACAACAGCAACTTATTCAAAAGAGCGGTACAAAAAATCCCCTGCTTGTAAAAATTGCACCCGACTTGCAAGAAAACGATGTTGATGAAATCGCTGAAGTCATTTTGAAAAAAGAAATTGACGGCGTCATTTGCACAAACACAACCGTCTCGCGAGACGGCGTTGAATCGGTTCGTTTTGGGCAGGAAACGGGAGGGCTGAGCGGAGCGCCTTTAACGCAAAAATCGACGGACATACTGAAGAACGTTCGCTCGAAGGTCGGACCGGATTTTCCAATCATCGGCGTTGGCGGCGTCATGTCTGCACAAGACGCGGTTGAAAAACTGGAAGCAGGCGCGAATCTGGTGCAAATTTACACAGGGTTGATTTATAGCGGCCCTGCCGTCATCAGTGAAGTATTACAAGCTTTCGGACAGCAAGGCTTTTGAGATACAATAATTCCTGTTTAGATGGATTATCGAATGAATGGAGTACTGGAAGCAAGAATAATCCAGCACTCCAATACTCCAGTATTCCAACAATCCGGATTCACCTCCTTTACGATCTCATTCAAAAACGACTCTACTGCGATTTAACTTAGGGGCATGGAAATGAAAGACCAATTCGGGACTTCGCACCCGGTAAATTTTGCACTGGTTCGAGAGCGAACGGTACTGTCGGTTATTCTCCTGTACGCCGTCGCCATGTTCCTGGACGGCTTCCCGAACATTCACCAATTCAGTGTTACACACGGGCATTTTCTGTACTGGATTGAATACTTTTGCACGGTTTTCTTTATCGTTGAAGCGGTTCTTAAAATCCGGCTTTACGGCTGGCGCGGCTATTGGGACAACGGCTGGAATCGGTTCGATCTTTTCATTGTCGTCATGAGCCTGCCGTCTCTCCTGGAGCCGATGGATACGATCAGTGAATTCTCCGCGATTCTCGTTCTGCGCATGGCGCGTCTTGTGCGTTTGTTCAAATTATTGCGTTTCATTCCAAACGGCCCGCACTTGTGGCTGGGCGTGAAGCGCGCGCTGAAGGCTTCGGTGGGTGTTTTCCTTGCGCTCGGCTTGCTCAATCTTCTTCTTGCTATGGGCGCTTCCATTTTTTTCGGCAAAATGGCGCCCGAGTATTTCGGCGATCCGCTGCGCTCCATTTACACGCTTTTTAAAATTTTCACACTCGAAGGCTGGTACGAAATTCCGGAAGCGGTTAGCTTGCGAACGGGATCCGATCTCTTGGCCTTTTGCGTGAAGGCGTACTTTGTCGTTTGCGTTTTGATTGGCGGCATTCTCGGACTCTCGCTGGCCAACGCCGTCTTTATCGACGAGATGACTTCGGACAACACCTGGAAGGTCGAACAGATGGTGGCGACGCTGGAAGAAGACGTGGAAGCGCTGCGTA
This sequence comes from uncultured Deferribacteres bacterium, assembly GCA_964014485.1. GTDB lineage: Bacteria > Zhuqueibacterota > Zhuqueibacteria > Zhuqueibacterales > Geothermadaptataceae > CAXHAT01. The sequence continues at coordinate 15,750 of CAXHAT010000124.1, read as the reverse complement.
CAGAGCGAAGAAAGGGCAATGAAGAACTGCTACAAAACTTGCAGAACGAAATCAGAGAATTGCGCTTCGCCGTCGAAAACGCCAATAAAAATTCCGAGTGATTTGCAGGATGAGATGGTAAGAACATCGGAAAGCGTCGTGAAAACGGCGTAAATTAGCAGCTTCACTAATGCACTGCTCAAAAAAATCTTGCGACATGGTCCGTTTCAGACTATCTTGCCGAAGAGCGAAGCGGTTTGAATCCCCATAACGAACGTTCCGGGAAGAAGCGGCTTCGTTCAACTTGATCATATCCGCCATTGCGCTGCCTTGTAACCACATTCAATGAAAAAACAGCTTGCGGGGAAACCACAACGGCTTGTGGTTAGCTTGCGGCGTAACGGCGAATATAATCCTTAACGTTAGGCTGAGTCTCCCTAATCAAAATATTCTTTTTTTCCAAGGTCTATGATCACTACTCCACAAGATTTCATTCCTGCTTACGAACAGGCACTGGCATCCCAAGACTGGGAGGTCATCGCCCCGCTCATTCACCCCGGGTGTGTCGCCACCTTCACTGAAGGCACTTATCACGGCAAAACGCAAGTTGAAGCCGCCTTTCGCAAAACCTTTGCTCTCATCCAAGATGAAAAATATGCCCTGAGCGAGGTCCATTGGGTCACAAACACGGCCTCTTACGCAGTCATGACATACATTTTTTCCTGGTCCGGGCTCATCAACGGAAAGCCTGCTTCCGGCTCGGGGCGCGGCACGTCGGTGCTCGTGCGGGAAAATATGCAATGGCTCTTGCTCTGTGAGCATCTGGGACCTTTACCACGCTAAACGGCTCCGCAACAATCTCTTACCATTTCCAATCATGATGCAGAATAAGGGCATTTAAATTCTTTTCAACTGAGGTGTTCGTCATTATGGGCAGAGGGATTGTATTTAGGGGGTTGGTAAGCCACGGTTTTGTCACCCGTGGGGAAACCATATATCTTCAAACCCAAGACGGAGAAATTTCTGCGCGAGTTTTGTTTATCGAACACAATAAATAGAGTATTCTAAAAACAATTAATAGTGAAGAAGTTGGCTTACTGCTTGGAAATTTCAGTTCCTTAGCGGCAAATAATATCTTCGCAAGAAAACCTGATCCGGAAGGTACGGATTCTTTCCCCAATCCGGAAGCATTGCTGAAGATCAAGATTCCTGTTCTTTTGTATGGAAAACCAAAGGAATAGATTGAAAGTCCCCCGGAACCGAGTTCGCATTGCTGTTCTGATCGCTTTGTGTCCGAGAGAATCTTCAAAAACGAAGGTAGCCAGCTTTTTTTCGCCTAACATGCTCATTGAGTCGGACTGGCCTCAGCGGCGTGAAAAATCAAAAATTGCTCTGGATTTCTTGCTTTTTCGGTGAAATTGAAAGGGAAACTGATTATTCGGCCAGCCGCTCATGAGGTCGTTAGATCACAAGGTCTACATCAGGATATAACACTATGAAATACTGGACTCTCTGTTTTTCGGTTAACTCAGCACTGATCCTTTCATCATGTATCGAAAGTGTCAATTCCCCTCAAGAGCTGTCATCACCAAGATATTATCAAGTTCAGGGAGTCGTTGTCACTAATGAGACTACACCCGTTTCAAGAATCCCGAGAGTCAATGTCGCTTTAGAAAGAGAAATAACCGACAGCAAGGTCTTCCGCTTCCAAGTTGACTCGACAAGAACAAATGGTAGCGGTGAATTCATGTTCGACAACCTACTCGAGGGTGACTATCGTTTTAAGGTATCTAAGCCCGGCTTGAGACTCATAGATACAGTGCTCTCAATCCACTCTAACACTCAGGCGAGGTTTGCACTTGAAAAGCTTGGGGACTATTTCCCGTTGTTTAAGGGTATGTCGTGGACGTACAAGTACGTAGAAACTCGCTATGGGGAATATCCAAGATATTCACAATTCGAAGGTATTAGAACCCTCAATGTTATTGAAGAAGAACAAGAGCTTGATGAATTCATATATACAATTGAAGACATCCTGGAGACACCTAGCGGGATCGACACACTACTGTTCTTTATTGAACAAGATTCGAGCACGGCGCTCAAGACTAGTGGCCCACCCAGAAGACCGTATAGATTTGACTCAGCGTTTTGGCAGCAGCCTTACTTATTTCGCTTTCTGGATTCATCGACAGCTAAGGATACTTTAGAAGTCTCGTTTGCAGTCAACAGTACCAATGAAGGTATCATAGTCGGAGGACCACCTAGAGAGACGTTTTGGATAGTAAAAGATATTGGAGTAGTCAAATTCAAGAAGATCTATCCCGGTACCAGAACTTCTGGAGAAGACATGCTGGTCAAAGAAATGGAGTTGATTTCATTTACTAGGCGCGATTAGTAAGTACAATCGTGAAATATGGATGTGATATATAGATTTTGAGTTATTTTGATCTAACAGCTGCATCGTATTGACCCAAAACAGCTGTCGCTGCTTTGGGTCTGACACCTTCATCTAGCAGTTTTGGGCAATACATGCGCGACCGTTATGAATAACCACAGTGATTATGAAGCGTCATGTCTGCCGGTAAAATGTAAAACTTCGCTTTAAAGAGAATAGACTCAACGATGCAACTGTATCGTCTTCTGCAGGCCGTCCGCAATAGAAAGTCTGGGACGCCAGCCTAAAACTCCAGCCGTTTTCTCAACCTCCGCGCGCCGAATTCGCTCTTGCGGGCGATCCGCAATGGCGCCAAACTCAAGTCGCGATTTTGATTGCGTGATTTTGTGCAGCGTCTCAACAATTTCCCGGATTGTGAAGAGTTCGCCGGAACCAATGTCCAATATTTCTCCCTCCAAGCCCGGCTTCTCCGCCATCAAGATCAAAGCTTCAACAACGTCATCCACGTAAATCCAATCCACCTCCCGTTCGCCGCTGGAAAACTGCGCCGGTTCGCCCTTTAAAAATTTTTTAATGGTGTAAGGAATGAGCTTTTTTTCGTCCTTTTGCGCCGGGCCGTAAACCATGAATAATCTCGCCGTAACGATAGGCGTTTGATACAGCGCGTGGAACATGGAAGCGTACATGGTCGCCGCCGATTTTGCCGCCGCATAGGGCGAACAAGGAACCGCGGCGTCCGCATCCGTTTCTTCAAGCGACCCGGCGAGAATGATGCGTTTACAACGTGTGTTTTGAATCGCCGTCAACAAATGAAGAACGCTGAGAAGGTTGTGCATCAAGGTCGGCTTCACGGCGTCTACCTCGCGCGCGCCGGAAACATAGCTGGCAAGATGGTAAACATAGTCCGGCTGAACTTTTTCGATAAGCTCCTTGATCTGCCGCTCATCGGAAAGATCAGCCCGCAGCGATTTTACACCGGCAATGGCGCCGTCCCGAATGTTCCGCGAGACGCCAAAAACGACGGCGTTTTGTTTGGCCAGCGACCGGCAAAGATGCTCGCCAATAAACCCGCTTGCGCCGGTGACAAGAACTTTTTTTTCAGTTAGAAAAGACATTTTACAAGAACCGGTTTTCGTGAATTAGACGTATGAAGCTTTGTATGGCCGCACAATGTAAAAATCATTTCACCGCCTGACACTTTGTCTATGCTTTTAAAACTGACGGAAAGGCCAGGACTGTCATACTGAAGCAGCTTTTTTGGATTCAACCCTTGAACTTTTGAGCATAATCTGCGCTGGCCGATAACAAAGGTTTTGCCTCGCCGACCTTCGGCTCTTTAGAGTGACAAAATGGGACTTATCGTCGGTTCGAAAATACAGTTCATAAAAAATCATCGGCAGCGCTTTATTTTAAGGTGATTTTTCATCATCCGGATTATTGTGGGGTATTATTTTTTGATAAGCAAATCTGATGAAATTTTTGCAAAGAAAAGTCGCAACGGAATCGTCCTATTGTTAGTACTGTTATAAGGACTGGACGCCTCTAAACTACAAGAATTTTTAGCCAAACATGGCAAAGGACTACCATGCAAAAGCGAATTAAATTCTCACTCTGGTTTTACGTCGCGGCGGTTGCAGGGCTTATTGCTTTGCAACTGTTTTTTTTCTCGAAACCGGCGGTGCAGGTTATTTCATATAGAGACTTTCGCGATGCGTTGGAAGCCGACGTGATCGAAAGTGTCATCATTACCCAAAACAAAATTTATGGCAAATTTAAAGCGCGCGGTGATGAAGAAAGCGATTTTGACAAGAACGAAATCGGATTTTCTCCCGCCACAGGCCGTACGCCGTGGCGCGTAAACGGCTCTGAATACGATCAAGTCGCCGCGCTCCAATTTCAACTCATCCCTCTACCCGACGAAACGCTGATCGCCGATTTGCAAGCCAAAGGCGTGGATTATCGAGGGCGGATTGAAAACGATTTTCTCGGTGAATTCATCCTGAATTGGGTCGTGCCGCTGGCGCTGCTCATCGCGCTTTGGGGATTTCTTTTTAAGCGTATGGGCGGCGGCGGATCGCAGGTGCTGAATATCGGCAAAAACAAGGCGAAGCTCTACATCGAAGATTCCGAAAACAAAATTACTTTTAAGGAGGTTGCCGGAATCGACGAAGCGGTGGAAGAAGTCAGCGAAGTTGTGGATTTTTTGAAAAACCCGGACAAATTTACTAGCCTTGGCGCCAAACTGCCCAAAGGCATGCTTTTGGTGGGGCCTCCGGGGACGGGAAAAACGTTACTTGCCAAAGCGGTTGCTGGCGAAGCGGAGGTGCCTTTTTTCAGCCTGAGCGGTTCGGATTTTGTCGAAATGTTCGTCGGCGTTGGCGCTTCACGCGTTCGGGATTTGTTCAAAGAAGCCAAAGCAAAAGCGCCGTGCATTGTTTTTATCGATGAAATCGATGCTATCGGCAAGAGCCGCGCGAATGTGAATTTTGCCGGCGGCGGCCACGACGAACGTGAAAACACGCTCAACTCCCTGCTCGTCGAAATGGATGGTTTTGAGCCTGGGCTCGGCATCATCATGATGGGCGCCACCAACCGCCCGGATGTGCTCGACAACGCGCTCCTCCGTCCTGGGCGCTTTGATCGACAAGTTGCCGTTGACCGACCAGACTTAAAAGGACGCATTGATATTTTTGACGTGCATACGCGAAAATTGCCGCTGGCCGCGAAAGTCAATCTACAAAAAATTGCTGCACAAACGCCTGGCTTTGCCGGTGCGGACATCGCCAACGTGTGCAATGAAGCGGCGCTTTTGGCCTCACGCAAAGATAAGAAACAAATCGAAACTGAAGATTTTCAGGAAGCGATTGAGCGTGTCATTGCAGGTTTGGAAAAGAAAAACCGCATTATGAATCCGCGCGAACGCAAAATTGTGGCTTATCACGAAGCGGGACATGCTGTGGTGGGACACTTCACGCCGGGCGCAAATCCGGTGCAAAAAGTAACGATCATCCCGCGCGGCGTTGCTGCTTTGGGATATACATTGCAAACCCCTCTGGAAGATCGGTATTTAAAAACAACTGAAGAATTGCTCGGAGAAATCAAAGGGTTGTTGGGCGGGAGAGCCGCGGAAGAAATTAGCTTCGGAGAGATTTCTACTGGCGCTTCCAATGATCTGGAGCGTGTGTCCGCAATCGCCCGCAGCATGGTGATGGTCTATGGTATGAGCAAGCGAGCGCCGAACCTGTCACTTGTTGAGCAAAATCGGAGCAATTACCTAAGTCAAGGCCCGATGGCGAATCGCCGCTCAGAGAAAATTGAGCAGATGATCGACGAAGAGGTGTTGGAAATCATTGAGAAATGCTACGCCGAAGCGAAAAATTTGCTTCTGCAAAACGAAGAAAAGCTTCGCACAATGGCGAAGACTTTGTTGGAAAGAGAAGTCATTGTCGAGGACGACATTCTTGATATTCTCGGCCCACGGCCCGAAGAATTAGAAGCCCTCACCGGCAACAGCGACGTTTTGCGCGAGTCTTGATTGATCGTCGCGCAGACGCGCAAACCTTAAAGGCGGCTCCGTTTTTTGCGTAGTCGCCTTTTTGTTTTTAACACGCGAATGAGATCAAATTGATGGGCGCTAACAAAAAAGGCTGTAATCCTAAATTAAAGAACTACAGCCTAAAAAAATCGGGGCGACTGGATTTGAACCAGCGACCCCTTGACCCCCAGTCAAGTGCGCTGACCGTACTGCGCTACGCCCCGATTTTGAAGTGCAAATATAAAAGGTTAGCCGCCAAAAAGCCAGCGATTTTTATACCCTTTCAATAATTGTCGCCATGCCTTGACCTACGCCGATGCACATGGTACAAAGCGAAAATTGCTCCTTGCGAAGATGTAATTCATGCATCGCGGTTAGGATGATGCGGGCGCCGGACATGCCCAGGGGGTGCCCAAGCGCAATGGCGCCGCCGTTCGGGTTTACACGCGGATCATCGTCTGATAAGGCTAGTTTCTGCATGGAAGCAAGGCTCTGGGATGCGAAGGCTTCGTTGATTTCGATCACGCCAATCTTATCCAAAGACATGCCGGTTTTTTGCAAAACCTTTTGCGTTGCGTAGAGCGGCCCCATGCCCATGATTCGCGGCTCCAAACCAACGACCGCAGAACCCACGATGCGAGCTTGCGGAGTTAGGCCGTTAGAGCTCGCCCCTTTACTCGAAGCCAAGAGCAATGCGCAAGCGCCGTCATTAATTCCGGATGAATTCCCGGCGGTAACTGAGCCTTGCCCGTCAAAACGGAATGCAGGCTTGAGTTTGGCTAATTTCTCCAAGCTGGTGTCAGGGCGAATGAATTCATCCTGATCAAAAATGAGCGGGTCGCTTTTGCGCTGGGGAATTTCTACGGGAGCAATTTCTGCCAGAAAACGATTTTTGTCACGCGCATTAGTCGCTTTTCTTTGCGAATTGAACGCAAATTCATCTTGGCGGCTGCGGCTGATTTTGTACTGGTCAGCAACGTTCTCAGCCGTGTTGCCCATGCCGTCGACGCCGTACATTTCCTTCATCTTGGGATTGGGAAAGCGCCAGCCGATGCTTGTGTCGTACATTTTTGCCGTGCGCGAAAATGCAGCTTGGGATTTTTCGAAAACGTAGGGCGCGCGCGTCATGTTTTCAACCCCGCCGGCGATCATTAAATCCGCATCGCCTAATCGCAGTGCTCTGCCAGCCTGAACGACAGCGCTCATTCCCGAGGCGCAAAGCCGATTAACCGTTTCACCAGGCACTGTAACCGGCAATCCGGCCAACAATAAGGCCATGCGGGCAACGTTACGATTGTCCTCTCCAGCCTGATTCGCGTTGCCTAAAATCACGTCATCAATTTTTGCAGAATCGATTTTTGGGTGACGAGCAAGCAGAGATTGAATAATGTGCGCGGCTAAATCGTCCGGGCGAATGCTTGAAAGAGAGCCGCCGAATTTCCCAATAGGAGAGCGAACGCCGTCGATGATAAAGGCTTCTTGCATAGCGATTGCTTTCGTAGTTTTGTGATGATTTATACTGCTGGAGTCGTAAAAGCCGCTCATTAGGAATTGAGAAGCGCTGGTTTCAGATGCGTCTCAGTTACTTTTTTTGGGGCGAATCCTGACTTGCTTTTGGCAGAACTTCATCGATCAAAGCAAGCGCTTCGTTGACTTCTCGCCGGATTTCCAGCAGCAAGTCTTCTCTTTTCAGATCTTGCAAGGAACGGTTTTGATGCTCAGCGCCGTTCTTCTTAAGTTCAGCAATTCTCTGCTTGGCTTTTTCAATTGTGAAGTGCTCTTCGTAAAGCAGGTGCTTTATCAAGAAGATCGTTTTAATGTCAGACTCGCGGTAAGTGCGATTGCCCGCTCGGTTCTTCGAGGGGCGAAGTTGAGCGAACTCATTTTCCCAATACCGCAAAACGTGTTTTTTTACGCTGGTTAGCTCGCTGACTTCCTGGATGGAATAGTAGAGTTTTTTGATATGATCAGGCTTCATCATCGACGCCATTTTTTTAACAAAACCGTCCCTTGCGAACAAAAACTCAGCAAGCGTTGACGGTTGAACATTTTCTCTTTAATGGGCGAGAACGATTGCACTTTTCGAGCAAAGGTTTTGATAGAATCACAACGGTAAACGCCGAGTCTCGGCAAACACATATTGCCAAAACGTGCGTAGGCTTTTATTGAAAGTCCTAAGCCCAACCCAAACCGAAATCCGTTTTCCAAAGCGAAACGGCAAACTTGCTCGTTTGCACGGCCAAAAGGATATGAAATTGTATCGATTTTGCAGCCGAGCTTGTCTTGCAAAATCTTCCGCGAAACATCAAATTCTTCAGAGAGTTGTTTCTGGTCGAGCCGGGAAAGATCGGTATGCCTGTGCGAATGTGAGCCTATTTCCCAGCCGCAATCGAGAAGCGTGCGCAGCGCCGACCAACTTGCATGTTTTAGCTTCCTGCCCAAAAACTGATAATCCCAGTCATTTGATTGTGCGACAAACCTCGAGACTGGGAAGCAATTGCCGATAAAGCCAAATTGATGCATAATTTCGCTGGCTTTGTCGATGCTTTCATAGACGTCGTCGAAGGTCAGTATGACAGCGCGATCTTTAGAAGCTTCGCAACTTTGCCGTTTCTGGCCAAGCCACTGTGCGAGCGTGGTGGTGCGGTAACCATGATCCTTGAGCCATGCCATTTGATCTTTGAACTGGCGGATGCTTGTCTTGGTAATACTCAAATCACGCTCATCTGAGATGAGGTGGTATGCCAGAATCGGCGGGTGTAAGTCAAGAGATGCGGAATCCAGATGAACCTCGGTGTTGAATTATATGGCTTCTTCCAAAGGCGTGTAAGGTAATGAAAATGCTTCAGCAACGCCTTCGTAGGTAACTTTTCCGCGAATGATGTTCGCGCCTTTCGCCAGAGCAGGCGAATCATTTACGCACTTTGGAAAACCGGCGCTTGCTATTCTCAGAGCGAATGGCAGCGTCGCATTTGTCAGTGCGATTGTTGACGTGTTGGGGACGGCCCCCGGCATATTCGCTACGCCGTAATGTACTACGCCATCGATGACGTAGGTGGGATTGTCATGCGTCGTCGGCTTGATCGTTTCAACACAGCCGCCTTGATCTACAGCGACGTCGACGATGACTGAGCCGTCACGCATGAATGAAAGCATGTCTCTCGTGACGAGTTTTGGCGCTTTGGCTCCAGGAATGAGAACCGCTCCGACAACGAGATGAGAGCGCTGCAACGCTTTGCGAATATTGTCAGGATTAGACATGATCGTCTCGACGTTTTTGGGCATAACGTCATCCAAATATCGCATGCGGTCAAGGTCGATATCGATGATTGAAACGCGTGCCCCCAGCCCCGCCGCCATTTTCGCCGCGTTTGTTCCAACGACTCCGCCGCCAAGAATCGTCACGACTCCGGGTTCGACGCCAGGAACGCCGCCAAGTAAAATTCCAAAGCCGCCGGCGACTTTTTCGAGACAGCGCGCGCCTTCCTGAATCGACATTCTTCCGGCAACTTCGCTCATAGGGACGAGCAGCGGGAGCGAGCCGTCCGGCGCTTCGACCGTTTCATAGGCGATAGCGATGCATTTTGAATCAACAACCGCCTCGGTCAATTCCTGAGAGGCGGCAAAATGAAAATAGGTAAAAACGATTTGATCTTCCCGCAGCAGCGGATATTCCGCGGGCAAAGGTTCTTTAACCTTCATAATCATGTCCGCTTGTGCGAAAATTTCCTTTGGCGAATCCAGAATTTCCGCTCCGGCGTTAATGTATTCCTGATTAGAAAAACCGCTGCCGACGCCGGCGTTGTTTTCAATAAAAATCTCATGACCGTGTCTTTTCATTAACTCCGCGCCGCCCGGAGTCATCGCGATTCGATTTTCAAAAGGCTTGATTTCTTTTGGGACGCCAACTTTCATTTTTTCCTCCTCTCACGGTACAATAAATTATTTCGCTTTCAGACGGGTGACCACCATATGTTTGGGATCGAACACCAGAGAAGCGACCCTCTCAATATCCTCAATCGTCAATTTTTCTATTTGGCGAATGCTTTCCTCGGGCGGAATAAAAGTTTCATTATAGATTTCGCGCTTTGCGTGCCAGTTCATACGATTTGAGGCGCCCTCCAAGCCAAGAAGCAAGCCGCCGCGAAGCTGAGTCTTCGTTCTGTATAATTCTTCCTCGGTGATGGAGTCGGCTTTTAATTTTTCAAATTCTTCAAACACCAAGTCCGTCGCCAAGTCGAGTTTTCCGGAATCGGTCGCGCCATAAACGAAAAAAATCCCCGCGTCATCAAACAACTCGAAATCTGAATAGACATTATAGCACAGGGCGTGCTCTTCGCGCAGCGTTTGAAACAATCGGGAGCTCATGCAACCGCCGACAATCGTGTTTAAGACATAAGCAGCATACCGCAATGGATCAGAAAATGACAGTGCTACCGTTCCAACGCAAAAATGGCCTTGCTGAATATCTTCGACGTATGTTTCTTGCTTTTGGCGCGGCCTCGACGGCTCTTGAAAGGAAGGGGCGTCAGCTTTGGGTGACCAATGTTCGAATTTTTCGGAAAAGTAATCGCACAACTCATTGTGATCGACGCATCCTGCGGCTGCGATAACCAGACGATCCAAAGTATAATTCTGTTGGAAAAATTCAACTAACGCGGCTCGATCAATCGATCTCAGGGTTGCTTCGGAACCCATGATAGGGTAGGAGAAGGGGTGGTTCTCAAAAAGATGCAGGTGAAAATAATCGTGAATGCGCTCTTCCGGAGCCTCGAGCACAGACCGAATTTCTTCAAAAATGACGTCTTTTTCTTTGGCGAGTTCTAGTGGCGAGAAAACCTGGTTTGTCAGGATGTCAGTGAGAACGTCAGCGGCCAACAAGAGATGTTCATGAAGCGTGTAGGCGTAATAACACGTGAGTTCTTTGCTGGTGTAAGCATTGAGAACGCCCCCGACATTCTCGATTTCTGAAGCTATATCAAAAGCAGAACGTTTTGAAGTGCCTTTGAACGCCATGTGTTCAATCAGGTGGGAAATCCCGTTGATTGCCGGCGGTTCATTGCGGCTGCCGGATTTTATCCAAAAACCCAGCGCTGCTGAGAAGGTGTTGGGTAAGAATTCGCTAACAATCGTAAGACCGTTTGGCAAAACGGTCTTACGGAAAGCGTTGCTGGCAACTAACGGAGTTTCAATTGTAGGAATCGATTTCCGCGCGTTCATCTCACCTATTCTTCTGAGGACAGGACGGCTCGACGACTCAACGAAAACTTACCGCCTTCTACTCGAAGAAGTTTGACGGTGACAACGTCGCCAAGCTGCAGCACGTCTTCGACACGATCAATTCGGTTGTGGTCGACTTCGGAAATATGCAACAAGCCTTCTTTTCCTGGAAGAATTTCGACGAATGCGCCGAAATTTGTGATGCGCTTCACAGGGCCCTTGTAGATTTTGCCCGTTTCCGGTTCTTCCACAAGTTGCAAGACGATATTACGCGCCATTTGCCCGGCTGCGGCTTCAACGGCGGCGATTTTTACCGTGCCGTCGTCGGCAATATCCACCGTTGCGCCTGTACGCTCAACGATGTCCTTGATCACTTTGCCGCCCGGCCCAATAACTGCGCCGATGCTTTCGACTTTGATCTTGAAAGAAATAATCCTTGGCGCGTGTTCTGAAAGATCAGTTCTCGGCTGATCCAGAGCGGAGGTCATTTCTTGCAAGATTCTAAGACGCGCGGACTGCGCTTTTTCAAGCGCTTCTTTCATCAAAGCCATCGAAATCCCTTTGACTTTGATGTCCATCTGGAAAGCGGTGATCCCGCTTTTCGTGCCGGCTACCTTGAAGTCCATATCACCAAGATGATCTTCATCGCCGAGGATGTCTGTCAGGACAACGGCTTTGTCGCCTTCCTTAATCAGCCCCATTGCGATGCCGGCCACCGGTTCTTTGATCGGAACGCCTGCATCCATAAGCGCCAATGCTCCGGAACAAACCGTCGCCATTGAAGACGAACCGTTCGATTCGAAAATTTCAGATACCACGCGAATGGTGTAGGGGAAGACGTCTTCAGTTGGAATGACAGGTTTCAGCGAGCGTTCGGCCAGATCACCGTGCCCAATTTCTCGCCTGCCGGTGCCTCGCATAGGCCGAATTTCGCCGACGCTGTAAGGCGGAAAGTTGTAGTGAAGCATGTAGGTCTTAAAAAATTCGCCTTCCAAATCGTCTACGCGCTGCTCATCGGTCTTTGTACCCAGTGTGACAACCCCGAGGGACTGAGTTTGGCCGCGCGTGAACAAAGCAGAACCGTGCGTTCTGGGAAGTGTGCCGACTTCGCAAGAAATGTCGCGAATATCGTCTGGGCCGCGACCGTCCAGGCGAAGATTTTGGTCCAGCACCATTGCGCGCGTCTTTTCTTTTTCAATTTTGAAAAGCGTACTTTTGATAAATGATTCGTCTTCTTCAAAATCCGGCAGAAGCTTTTCCGTTACTGCTGCATAATATTCTTTCAACGATGCGCGGCGTTCTTTTTTATCCGCGGTCTTGATGCGCTGTGCGATTTCATCGCTGGCTTCTTTGCGAACCGCATCTTCCAAGCCTTCAGGGGCTTCGGGGATGATAACCGGATTCTTTTCTTTGCCAGCTTCTTCAACCAATCCGCTCTGAAGCTTGACAAGCTCGCTTGCCGCTTTCCCGCCAAATTCAAGCGCAGCCAACATTTCTTCTTCGGTAACCTCCCAAGACTCGCCCTCTACCATGATGACAGAATCATCTGTAGCGCTAATAATGAGGTCAATATCGCTCTCGGCGATTTGCTCGGAAGTCGGGTTGGCGATAAATTCGCCGTCTACCTTGCCGATCCGAACGCCGGCTACGGGGCCGTCCCAAGGAACGTCGGAGATTGAGAGCGCCGCCGATGCTGCAGTAATCCCAAGAATGTCCGGCGGATTTTCCATGTCCGCGGAAAGGACGGTAACCAATACCTGGACTTCGTTTTTGAAACCGTCTGCAAAAAGAGGTCTCAAGCTGCGATCGATTAGACGCGAGGTTAAAATCTCTTTATCTGAAGGCCGACCTTCGCGCTTGATATACCCGCCGGGGATTTTGCCTGCGGCGTAGGCTTTTTCGCGATAATCGACAGTCAGCGGAAAAAAGCTCAATTCAGAGCGTTCTTCAGCGCCAACAACAGTCGCGAGAAGCACTGTTTCTCCGAATGTTAAAAGAACGGAGCCGCCCGCTTGCCTGGCGACTCTGCCAGTCTCAATGGTTAGCGTAGACCCGTTCAGAGTCATTTCTTTGGTTGAAATCATTATATTTGAAAACTCCTTTAAATAGACGCCGCCTACAAAACGATTTTTTCCAAATGCGGCGCGAAATAATAGTTAGCGACGTAATCCAAGCTTTTCGATGATCGCACGATAGCGATTGATGTCTTTTTTGATCAGGTACTTCAATAGCTTGCGACGCTTACCTACCATTCTCAGCAAACCTACGCGAGAATGATGGTCTTTCTTGTTTTTCTGCAAATGCGGCGTGAGATCATTAATGCGTTCCGTTAGAAGCGCTATTTGGACTTCCGCTTGTCCGGAGTCATTGGCGTTCGCGCCGTGCGCTTCAACAATCTCTTGCTTCATCTCTTTCGTTACTGCCATTTGAACTCTCCAAATGCATTACTTGTGTCTTACCGCGCTGAAAAAGCGCAGGCTATCGTTTTTGTCAATTTCTAACTGTTTTATCAGCTCTTTGACGCCTGTGAACTTTTTTTCATCACGTAGGCGTTTGTGAAAAAAGAGCTTGATTCCTTTGGTGTAAATATCTGCATCAAAATCAAAAATATGCGCTTCCAGCGTTTCTTTTTCGCCGTCAAAAGTCGGCTTTACGCCGATATTCGCCATCCCGAAATGCTCGCTTCCTTCCAATTCAAGCGAGACGCAATAAACGCCGCGCCTCGGCAACAATTTGTCGTCGCCAAGCTCGACGTTTGCCGTTGGGAATCCAATCGTTCGGCCTCTTCCGTCGCCGTGCGTCACTCTGCCAAAAACCGGGTAATTAAAGCCCAAAAAAGTGTTGGCCGCTTCGATTTCTCCGTTTGATAAGCAGGATCGGATCAGCGTTGAACTGACTGAATTGCCGTTCAGAGAAAAATCGTCAGCCTGTCTAACTTGGAAACCGCAAGTCGGCGCCAAGGCTTGCAACGTGTCAAAGCCGCCTTTTCCGCCGCGACCGAAAGTGTGATCACGACCGATGACGATTCCCTTCATGCCGATCTTCCCGCAAAGAATTTCCGAAACAAAAGCTTCGGAAGTCAATTTGGAAAAGGATTCCGTAAAAGGGATGAGAATAAACTTATCAACGCCAAACTTTTCGAGAAGCGCAGTCTTTTCTTCAATCGTCGTCAGATGCTCGATTTTGGCCGCAGCCTGTTTTTTGAGAACAAGTCTTGGGTGCGGGTGAAAGCTGACGAGCGTTACTTTTCCATCAACTGGCTTCGCTAATTCACGAAGCTTTTTGATGATGGACTGATGCCCAAGATGTAAGCCGTCGAAATTTCCAGTTGCGATAAAATTGTTCTGGTCCGGTTCCAGATCTTCCAGGCTTCTGTATAATTCCATCAGTGCGCGTTCAGTTCACAAGCCTTTCGATGAATCCATCAATCGTGAAAGCGTTCTTAATATCGTATTCGCCGATCTTGGTGCGCCGAAGTTGATGCAAATAGCCGCCTGAATTTAGCGCTTTACCTATATCGCGAGCCAGCGCTCGGATATAAGCGCCCTTGGAGCAGCGGACGAGAACGTCCATTTCCGCTTCGCGCAAATCAAGCAATTTTAATTCGTGAATAGTAACTGTTCTTGGCTCTCGGTGAATTTTCTTTCCCTGGCGAGCCAGCTTATAAAGTCTTTCGCCTTTAATTTTTATGGCGGAATACATCGGCGGAGTTTGCTGAATCTCACCTCTGAATTCGGAAAAAGCGTTCTCAACGACGTTTGGCTCGAGAGTAATCGGAGCGTAGCGCTCTGTTACTTGACCGGTTGAATCATCCGTATCCGATGATGCGCCAATAACGATAGTTCCAATATATTCTTTGGGCAGAGCCATCAAGCTCTCAACGCGCTTCGTCGCTTTTCCAAAACAGATGAGTAGCAGGCCGGTAGCGAACGGGTCAAGTGTGCCTGAGTGTCCGACTTTCTTGACTTTTGTTGCATATCGCAGTTTGTTAACGACATCAAACGAAGTCCAGTTAACAGGCTTGTCAATCGGAACGACGACTCCAGCTTCAAGCGCGCTTTTTGTAAATACTGGCTCTATCTTTCTACCGTCATTTTATTGAGCGCAACAAATAATCGATCCGGTCAGCGCGATCGAGAGATTCATCATAGATAAAGACGATTTCCGGCATGTATTTTAACTTTGCCTGTTGACCAATCTCTTTTTTAATAAAGCCTTTTGCGCGATCCAAAGCTTCCATCGCCGCTTTTTTTTGCTTCTCATCGCCGGGCGGAAAAACAAAAACCTTAACGTGCCGCAGGTTATCCGTAATCGTTACATCGTGAACCACGACTTTTTGAGCAGCGGGGTCTTTCACCTTAAACAGCAAAAGCTCGCTAATGATTTGGCGTATCAATTCAGAGACGCGCTTTGAGCGATTTCTTGCCGCCATGGAAAATGTCTCCGGATGAAAGTCTGTTAATAAATTTCGAAAACCTGGTTCACAACCTGCGCGCGACCGTCTTCTTCGATGAGTTCCAGAGCTTTGGTGAATGCTTGATCCAGGATTTTCTTTTCGTTGGCTACCATCGAGCTGTCTCTTATACACATCTCCGAGCCCACGAGACTCCATTGCCTCTCG
>CAXHAT010000123.1:0-24232 GCA_964014485.1 uncultured Deferribacteres bacterium | reverse complement strand
TACACCAAGAAGCTCGTCGGCAGCGTCAGATGTGTATAAGAGACAGGAGTCGACCGATTTCGATGATTTCATTGTTGTCTACAAAAGGCGGGGATTTGTCAGGGGCTCGGTCGCGAATCATCTGGGCCGTTAGTGCGCCGCCCATGACATTGAAAGAAGGCGTTGCACGCAGATAGTCGCGCAAGCTTTCGGTGATCGTGCGCGAATCGTCCGCGGAAAGCCCGGTCGGATCTAATTCCAGAACCGCAACACTCTCACGCTGCTGAGCCGACAAATGCGAAGTCAGGGCAAAAAAAATGAGCACAAAAAAACGGCGCAAAACCAATCGCCGATTCAACATTTAATGCTCCTCAGGTCGTAGGAAATCAAAGTTTTTAGTCTATGATAAAATCTGGTGAGAATCAATTTGGGGAAGCGCCCCTGCGAGAAGAAAAACGTGGGAGATGCGGGAATCCCCGGCGCTGCGAGATCAAAAAGATTTTATATTTTTGTAACGTGCGAAATTAGAAAAACCGTTCCCTCAAGTCAAGTCTCTCCGCCCGGCAATTGTAAAAAATGGTTATACCGCCAGACGTCCGGCGAAATACCACCTTCCCTCTTCGAATTCCTTGCCTCGCGCTTCGATGATTTGGGCAAGCTTTGCCAGCGCGCGTTTTTGCTGCGGGACAAACATATCCGCCTCAAAGTGAAAATCAAAGCCGTACCGAATCACAATTTCTTCAGCGACTAATTGGCGGACGCGATGTGGCGAACGCTCGTGTAGAAGATTTTGCAGTAATGAGGCGGGCGAGTAAGGCTCGCCGTTGCGGTAACAGACGCCGGGTTGAAAGTTTTTTTGGTTCTGCGTCCACCAATGCCGCCAATCAGCGGCATTTTGCGACAGACGATTCAGTTCGGTTCCCGGTTCTTCGCCTGACGGGTAGAGTGGTTCGCCGCGCTTGAGCTTTTCCAACTCTTCTTCAAAAAGCTCGTCTTCATCGATTTCTTCCGGGATAAAAACGTCTTCGTAAATCTCGGCGCCGGTGATCAAATTAAGCGCCCATGAAGCGGCTTCGGCAAGATCAGCGCTTTCAAGATGTGCCAGGAGCGCCTCGACCGCCGAAGCTTCGCCGAGCAAGCCCAGCGCAAAAAGACAATCCGCGTTTACGCGCTCGGAATTGGCGATTTGCAGTAAAAAGGACGCGACTTTGCGCGATTCCCCCAAACCGAGAAAAATGATCGGCCAATCCTGCGTCTCGGCGGCTTGTCGACAGACTTGCAATGCCTGCATTTCCCCCATTCGCAATAACGCCAGCGCCGCTTCCCTGGCGACGGCTTCATTTTCCTGCCGCAAACATTTGTGAAAAAGGAAATTCTTCGCTTGCTGATCGCCCAAACGCCCCAGCGCCCAAATGCTGACTGGATTTGGCGCTGCGCCGTTTTGCTCCAAAATATGCAACAAGTTTTTCCCCGCGTCAATTCGGCGATAGCCGATGAGGCGCGGGAGAATCGCGTTTAGTTTTTCATTGTGTTCCCCCAGAAGGCCGATAAAATCACCCCGCCATTCGTCGGGCAGTTCATCGTTAAAGGCATCGCCGACGGCTTTAATGCTTTCTTCGTCTTCGGGGTCAATCTCTTCCAAAACTTCAAAAATCAAATCCAGCCGTTTTTGCCGACAAAACACCCGCATCGCTGCATGCAATTCGCCGAAATCGCCTTCAACCGCCCGCTGCTTGCAAACCTCCAGCGCCAATTCCTCCCCAACCACCAACCCGTCAATATGCGGCTCAAACCGGTCTTCAAAATCTTCAACATCGAGCCAGGTGAGTTCGGGATCATCAGAAAGCCCGAGATGCTGCTCGTAGAGGAAAGAGGCCTCTTCGAGGTGCTCGAGGTAGAGGGCTATAGCAAATTGTTTTGCAGATACGCTGGTCATTTTGAATACTATTGTAAGTAGGTCATACTTGTCAAATGAAAACGTCAACTACAATGTTTGCACAACGATTCAGGCAATAGAATAAAGTCTGACAACTCAAAACGCCGCGAGAAGGAAACGCAAGACTGTGTTCCAAAATCGCTTACTCGACTGAGGTATTCACTCAATTTGCATTATGCCATTTGGGGGCCAGGAGACGAGCAAGATGCTCTCGACTTTGAAACTTTGTTCAACGGACCGGGCAATTTCAATAGATTCAATTTCTTCTTGGGTATCCGTCAAAGGGAAAAGACTTTTTCATCGGAATGCTGCATAGCGAAGGGCAATACAGATACTCCTGTTGAACAACTAATCCAATTCGTTCAGCAATTCTCAGTAGCGCCAAACCTTCTATAAAAACATGTTGTCCAACTTGAAATGAGATTTCATCTGCCAGAGCCATTTCTCTCTCTCTTTCAATTTGTAACTTTCTTTCATCAATCAAGTCATAGAAAGCTTCATCAAAAGCTGCTTGATCAATCGAAACCAACCCTTTACACAGATCTAATCTTGCACTTTTGTCGCCCTGTAGAGAATTTTCAAAATTTTCTAAAATTACCCGAATGTCGTCTGGCCAATCGGGATACGACATGATAAATTTATGAACAAGGTGTGAATAATAGAAGTCCTCCTCATATTCATCATCTGGCCACCAAGAGTTTGATGAGAGTTCGGCAATCCTTTTCGCCAGATCGAAATCCTTTACAGCAAGAGCATCAAAAAAGGAGTCGCTTTCGCTGGCAATAATGCGAGGATTTTTGAGATATTTTTCATGATGACAACGAGTCAAATAGTAAAGTCGAAGTTGAGCGCTTCTCAAAAGATCATGATAGAATCCATCTGTGTCAGCTTCTAGCAGGAGCCGACATATTGCAAGCGATCTGTAGTTTTCGCTTATATCTTCGCACAAGCTGCCAATTTCTTGTATTTTATTGTTATAGCCAATATCTTCTAAATCAAATTCGATTGATGCTCCCAACTCTTCTTTAATGGTTCTTAATTCCATGAAGTAATTCCCTTTAAAAAGCGTTTTCACACCTTTTCAAAACTGTCAATGTCCTCAAATCGTATTCCTGTAAAACCAGTTGCTTCTATCTTTTCTGCAAGATCCTTGCGGATAAAAATTGTGCTTGGGAGATGCTTTGCTCTAAAGAGTTTTGCATTGGGATCAACCTTTGATTCATCTAAAACTAAATGATCTACTGAAGAAATCTGATCTGGATTAATTATGTTCCAATCAAAATCAGATTTTTCTTGGTCGATACAATCTTGAGTACCTACCTGATGTACAATATAGTATTCATCGCTTGCAATTCGGTTCTTATGGTTAAAAATGGTTACTGACAGATATTCAATATTTATTAACTTTTCCATTTCAAAAAACTCTTTGAGCCGCTTCGAAGCCACAATTAAAAATACGATATTATCTAAGGCATCAGAAAGTTTTATCGCCTTCTTATACTCTGGATTCATTCTGAAAGAAGCATCAGGAGGAAATCCGTCTATTCTGGACACACCATAACTAAGTTCAAATGCGTTCTCAACATTTTCAAGCGGGTTCAAGCTACACAACCTGTCATCAACTGTATGTTCCCATATCAGATAATTCATCATCTTTTCCTATATTATTTAGTGGTGAGTTTTGAAATGTTCACTCTTATGGTGCTAATCGTGGTTTGCACCACGCTGTTTTGGTCATAGAAAAAGGTTGGTACCAGAGCGAATTCTGTTTTCTATTAACCCAAGCCTGCCAAGTACCCCCTTGCCGATTAGAGCCCCTTTTTATCAAGGCAGCAACCCATTTTTTCTCACCATTCTCCAACTGCGTGAGTATTGTATCCAAATCAACTTTGTGCGGCTCTTTTTGAACATTTAATGCATTCCAGACATTATCTGTTAGCCACATTTTAACTTCCTTTGTATACTTAGGATGGTCTCTAGTGTGCGCTGGAAGATTCTGAGGCCCTCCAGCAGGAACCGATGTCGAGTTCTTATATTTATTCAGGTAGGTGGACCAGAGCGGCATTAAAAGTAAATTGTCTTTGCGATTTATATCCCATTTTGTGACCCATAAACAATCATTCACATATTCTGCTCGATTCGTATCATTGCCAAGCGCCTCCTCAATCTTTGCTTGACGAAATAAACAGCAGACCAAGACATGATGAACCTGATTTTTCCAAGGCGTGCTTCCGTCTACATACCCAGAAAGATTATTTGGGAAACCGCTTTTTCTATGAAGAACGCTCTCTCTGGTATTCGTCTTTTGATAATGTGTGACTGCACCGTCAACTGCCATTCAACTATTACTCCCATTTAGTTATAGTAATGATTCATCAAGCGCAACGCTGCGCGCTCTCCTTTATCAGAGGCCGAAATTATGATTGCCTTATTTGATGGCGCGTATTTTCTTACAAATGCTCTTATTGCTAGACAAATTGCGAGCGCACCACTTGCAGCTCCTGTATCACCAAAGGAAACTGCAGGATATTCTATGAGTGCATCACTCAAATCCGAGAAAGATGCCATTAATTTCGTTAATGCGTAACTCCACTCATTTGCCTTAGCATACTCTCCATTTTGATCTGAAATTACCCAATGATGTGTAGACGGGGCGGAGGAATCTTTTAAAAGCACATGCTGAATTGCCTTTGATAAGCTGCCGCCTTGAGATAGTTTACCGGTGAAAAGATGGTCAGGTTCGTACGCCGTAGCAGTTGCGTCTATTACTGCTAAGACGCAGCTTTTTGTTGATTGAATATCAGAATATTTCTCGATTAAAATAAAACCGCCTGCTTCACCCGGTTGTAATCCTGAAGCTTTCTCATCTACCTTAAGGCGTTGATTTCTAAACAACCATTCTAGTGTAGCGGATTCAAGCAAGCTATCCAAACCGCCAACGATACACCTTTCGATTTTTCCTGCTGAAATTTCCCTAACAGCATTTTCGATAGCGAAAATAACGCCTGAATGGCCACAGTAAAACTCTCGAATATTGTGGTTTAAAATGTGACATTCTGCTGACTCTACAAGACTCTCCAAAAGTCGCTGAGATAGAAAAGCGCCGTCATGAGTGTTAGGGCGACTAAAGGATGTATTCTGCTCATTATGAATCGTTCGTTCGCTGTCATCATTTGGAATATTATTGTTGAAGCGTTTAGGGTTTGGCAGCGCGATAAAAAATCCTGTCTTACCGTCGTTAAATCTCTGAAAATCGTTTTGCTTAAACAGATCCTGTAATGCCGCTATACCAATCCTAGATAGTAGACCTGCTTCTTCAAAGCCACTCGTAATAACAGGGATTTGTTGAGCAATAACATTGTTAAATTCGTTATTGTTTTCGTTCAGCACCATAAACTCATCTAACTCGCTCGCCCTTGACAGACCCGCCCTATATGCAGAGCATGACATTGCACTGTCGTGTCCTAAAGAAGACACCATGCCAATGCCACTTACAACGATTGAATCTTTGTTTAACATGCTATTTTCCATGTCGAGGCGCTTCTAACCAAAAATTTTCCATTAAATTAAAAATCTTCTTCACAAATTAAACAAACCGGCTTTTCTTCAGGAATTACCACAATAATCGGCGGTTGCAAAACCGGGACTGGCGGGGTGTTTTTGTCGTTATGCAGCATCATGTCGAAAGCGCGGCAGACGTTTTTTCCTTCGACTTTGACGTCAAAAGAGAAATTGATGAATTCCGCCTTGCCTTTGATTTTGCTCGAGATCATGCCGCCGCCGGCAGTGCCGCCTTCGTCGCCTACGCTCATGCTAAAATTGGAATCCTTTAGGCAAATCGGGTTGCCGTCGCATTTTACTTTTTTGCTGCCTTTGGCCGTATCGCCGGATTTGGCAATGTTCGGGTAAGGAATCGGCACGAAAGGCGCCGGAGGAGCGGGGGTTTTGCACACGTCCGGGAAAGCTATGGTAATGCCGCCGCTGCTTTTATGTACGACGGAGAGGTTGTTTACGCCAACAGTAACGCCCATTTTTTACTCCTGTTCAAGCTCACATTTTACGTTTTCAACGTCCTGACATTCGCCTTCAATTCTCATATTACCGCTCCACACCAGAATCAAGCGCCGGTCGTCAGCATCGAGAACGGCTTTTGCCAGATTCATTTCTATTTGCTGCTCTTCGTCATTTTCGACGAGTTCGACAGAGCAAAGCGGCTGTACGCCCGGAAGCGAAAACCGGAGCGGTCCAAGCGGCGAAACGCCGCTTGCCATTACAGGTTCGTCGCCCTTCAAAAATCCTGGGCAAACCAGATCTGGATGCGCCGAATTGAAAAAATTCTTGTCGAAATCATCCGGCAGCAACGGCGATCTGCTTTTTTGCCACGCTTCATCATACGTTCCGGCAAATCCCAAGCGCGGCTGCCACGCCGGGCTGATAAATCCGAATCCTGCCGGGCCGGGACGACTGCTCGGCTTTTTTATTGGATTGTCCGGATCTTCAAAATTCGGCAGCGCCGCGCCGTCCGTTTTGAGCTTGCTCTTCTTCGCTCTAAACCCGACGCCGATCGGATTACGCGGTTCGGCTTCGTGATTTTTTGATTCCGCATGGCTTTCGTCAACGCCGCCAAATGCACGTTCATAAACCAGGGGAATTTTCTCAAACGGTTCCGAAGAAGAAATCATCGAAACGCCGACATGTTTTTTCCAGCGGCGGTCGCCAAAGACTTTTACCTTTTTTTGCACCGGCCCGATTTGCAAACTGACCTCAGATTCCTTTGCGCCGCGCTTGGGTGCATAAGCATGGCCAAGCAATGCGACGTCGGTCGCCGTTTTATCAAACGAAAAATCAGAAGCGTACTTGATGCTGGAATAACCCGGTTCCCCATAGTACTGATCGGCCATTTCAATCGGCTCTTGCTTCTCGGCAAGTTCAAGTTTATTGTCTGGGGTAATTGAATACGTTGCCTTCATCACGACCAACAGTAAATTTTTCCCGTTTTCGTCGTTCAGGCCGTACCGTTCGGCTTCGAAAGGCGTTAAATTCTCAAGCTTCATCAGTTTATATTGACGGCGGCGCCTTTAATCTTATTCATGCCGCTTGACCGGCTGATCAAATTCGTGCCTCGAATGACAATCTTGCCCTGGCGATCCATCAAAATTGAGCCTTTGCCGCACTTGAGCTGAATTTCGTGATCCGCCTCAAAAACAATCCTTTTTCCGTTCACCTTAACATCCTTCGGCTTACGCGGCAGTTCGATGTTGACTTCGTCTTCCGGCATGCTGAGTTTGCTGCTCAATTCATCCAGCGGGTCTTTTTGGGGATTGTAGGTTTCAACAACGCCAAGAATGTAGCCGGTTTTGGCGTTCGTATCGAAAACGCCCAACACTTTATCCCCTGCTTTAAGTTCAGGGAAGGCGCCGATGCTTGTCCGCAAGATTTTGCATGAGACGGTCGTGTCACCGTCGCCAGCTTGGACCAGGACTTCGCCGCCCGGCTCCGCCTGTTGAACTGCGCCTTGCTCCAGACGGAGCAATTCCGTTAAAACCGCCGCCGTTTCCAGCATTCACTCTCTCCTGTTAATTTTGCGCTATTTTCGAGCCTTTCATCTTGATGTCGCCCGACGCTTTGATATTGATCTTGTTGCCCTTGATCTGAATGTCGCCGTTCTTTTTCATAATGATGCTCGCTTTGCCGCACTTGATTGTCAATTGATCCTTGACGTCAATCACTGCTTTCTTTCCGCTGCTGATGGTCAGGTCGTCGCCGGACTGAAATTTGGTTTTTTTACCGATCAGAAAGTCGCCGTTTTCGCCAATTTCGAGCTTGAAATTTTTACCGGCGTTGCGCGAAATGTTGTCTGAAACAGTTTCCGAAAGACTTTTACCGACCGTAACTGACTTACTTTTTCCGACGCTCTCGCTGCTGCTTCCGCCTACGGACTCGGTTTTAGCCGCGCCAACGCTTTGCGTCAGCATCCCGCCGACAGTTAATTCCATCGCGGCGCCGACCGTCTCAGCGTAATTAATGCCGACCGTTTCCGTCAACGTTTGCGCAACGGTGATCGACATGCTGGAGCCAATCGACTCATCATGGTTGGCGCCAACCTGAATCGATTTATTCGCGCCGATGGCTTCCGTCTGGTTGTTGCCGACGCTTTTGTCGCGGTTGTTGCCGATAGTGATCGTTTCGTTGTTGCCAACGTCGCGGGTGCGGTCGTTGCCGACGGAGGCGGTTTCGTCATGACCGATGGTTTGCATCTTGTCGTTGACGATGTCGATGGTCCAGTCTTTTGTGCCGTGCAAGTAGATGTTCTCGCTGCCGGTCGTGTCGTCGAAATGCAATTCGTTCTGCGCGGCGGTGCGGATCACGGCCTGCGGCTTGTTGCCGCCCAGCGACGGCGAAACATTGTTCGGATTAGGCACGGTGCCCAACGCCAGCGGGCGATCAACATGACCGTCAACGAAGGAAAGGACCAATTCAGTTCCGGCGTGGTTCGGGAAATGAACGCCGTAATCCGGGCCGGAGTAGGGCTGAGAAAGGCGTACCGGGCGCGAAGCCTCGCCGTCGGTGTCGCCGCTGAGATCGAACGGCACTTTGTATTTGTAGCGGCCTTGATCGTCGAGAAAAGCGTATTCATCGCCGGCACCGGATTCGACTTTGGCGGTGAGAATGCCGGAAATGCGTGGAATCGGCGTAATGCGCGGCGGACGATACTCGCGATCCGTCGGCATGGCGACAAAGATATTTTCATAGGTCGGGACATCGGTTCGGGCGGACGGCAGGTAAGCAAACAAATTGTGCTGGTTGCCGCGCGCCGCTTTTTTAAGCAAGATGTATTCGCCGCTCCAATCATTGCGATAATCTTCGCCAACGTCAAAAGTAAATTTAAAGCCGGTACGAAACAGACGGCAGTCGCTCTTGCCATGGAAAAGCTTGCTTTCGGCAACGGCTTGTTCGTTACGCATTTTGGCGAGAAAGGAGCCTTCGCCCTCGTCCTTGAAATGATCGCCGTAGTCATAAAACGTGCCCGGCGCTTCCGAATCGATTTGCTCTTCAGCTTGCAAGTCTTTGTCTGGATACTCAAAATTGTAGTCTTTCACTTTAAACTTGCCGGTGACCACTTTTTCTTTGCAGGAAAGCTCAGTGACTGTCTCCAGTTTCGGCATCGGGTCTTTGTTTGGGTTGTAGACGATGTCGTCTTCCTGGGAAATCACGGGTAGATTGTCGATGCTATCGGTGAAAACGATCACGTCGTTTTCGTCGCGATGGTCAAAGTAATAATAGACCCCGAAATGCTCCAATCGACGATTGACGAAATCGAAGTCACTTTCGCGGTATTGTACGCAATATTCAAATTGCGGGTAGGCATTGTTGAGTTGAAATTCAAAATCCTCGCTGGCGAATCCTGATTCCTGCAAGACTTCCGTAACGACTGCTTCGAGATCGACTTGCTGGAAAATCTTGCTGTTGAAATTCAGCCCGAGCCGCCACATTTTGGGCACGAGAACGGCATAGTACGAGACATAATCCGGCGACTTGCCGCGCTGCTCAAAATGAGAAATGATTCCGTTGATTTTGATGGGGTCTTCTTCCCCGCGTGTGAAAATCAGGCTGGCTTTTTTATTCAAAATTTGCGTAGCGTCGATTTCGGGATCCTGCGAGAGCAATTCAATGCGATATTCGAAAAGGCGTGAAATCGATTCATGGCCTTCGAAGCCGTAAACGTGGACGGCGTCTTCTTCGAGCTCGCTAAATTTGAGCTTATAATAGGGCTCGTTATGTTTGTAATCGACCATACTCAGGTCTCCATTTTCGAATAGCCGGGTAAAGTTCAACAGGCTTCAAAAGCAGTCCATACGCGAACATCGCCGTCCTGCCCGCTGGTTATTATTCCATAGACAGTATGTTGGTGGAAAACGTCCCAGGATTTCTTTCAAAAGCAAGTGAATGGATTGAATGATTCAGCGTTATCCGTTTATCAAAAAATTTAATTATCCATGCGACGCTTTACGATGATATCCGCCAATTCGAGCCCCTGAGGGTCAGATACGAAGCTTTCCGGGTCCGAGCCGATGACATTTTCAAAAGCATGCGCCAATTCAGCCATCGTCGGGTTCCTGTCAAACCTGTCTTGATATGCGTTCACGATTCGGCGAATGGCAAGCGCAAATTCATCAAAAGGAATATCACCCGTCATTCCTTCAACTCCGTTTCGTTCAAAATCTTCCCAAGCCATTTATCGCCTCATTTTTTATGATTCAAATACATTTCGTCTTCTGTAGAATGTAAAACGTCGTAATTAAAACTGGAAGTTTTTAGTTACAGTACTTCTTGGCTAATTTTTCCATCTTTTCATCAGTATACGGCACTTGACGATTTTTCAGATCATGCCCCTGTTCATTTAACTCATCATAAATTCTGCGCTCATGATAGTTCATTTGATCGGCGTCCAGGCCGTCCATACCGTCAACTAACTCCATCTTCATATCTTGTTTCCAGCCATACTTCTCAGGAGACCTCAAGGCGTCGTTCAGGTGCCCCTTCATTCGTTGAGCCAACGTTTGTTTCGTTTGTCCAACATAGACGACTTCACCATTGAGATATCCAAGATAGATTTGCCCGGCGGCCGCATCCCCTGTATTGTGTACAAGTATGCCCGATTGACCTACATAATAAGTGTGGCAGTCATCAACCGTCAAATTGTAGGTAACGCGCTCATCAACTTCCTGAGTTGAAATACCTCGAATTTTACAATTCTCGCCAATAGAATTGCGTAGCAGCATACCGGAAGATAGAAATTGAGCATCAAGCCACATTTGTTGATTTTGGACCCAAAACCGATGTTTCTTAGTTGTCCGAATAATGTCTCCGGCCAAAGCAATTTCGATAAAGCAAACAGCTTTATTTCGTAGAACTTTCGTAATTGGTTTCTCAAGGGTTCTCAGGCCCGTCTCGTCATATGTGAGAACCTTGTCACCTACCGATAACTGCTCAATTGGCACTAATTCACTCTTCGTTGCAACCAGAGTTCCTTCCGGAAAACAAGGGATTTCTCTGCTGACTTTTTTGAGTTTTGGCTTCCTTTTCGGGACATTCCCTCCATCAGTTCCACCGGCGGACTTCTTCGGCAGGGGAGGCGGCGCTTCCGGGGCCTTTTGTGATGCTCGTTTTCTTCTAAGCATCTCCTTAACACGCTCTTTAGCCCTTTTGACAGCATCTTTAAGCTTTTCGAGCTTCTGCATCAATTTTTTCAGCTTATTCGTCAGCTTAGCCACCCTGGCCGCGGTTCGAGCGCCCTTGAGCGGTTTTGCAATCGCGTCGCCTGCGTAAGGAATCCACGAAAGCATACTGAGTCCCGCGCCGACAAAATCGCCGTCTCGCAAGGCCATCGCCCCCGCGACGGCATCGCTAATCGGCGTAGGATCGATCAATCCGGCAACATCAGCCGCGGTTTTCGCGGCTTCTCGTACCAGTTCTTCATTGATCGCATCGATTTGTTTTTGCGCTTCCTGCTCTGCCTCGAGCGCTTCAAGATAGTCCGGGTTATTCAACAACTCAGGATCATCATCGGCTATTTCGATGGGAAAATCCGGTTCCGAGGCGGACGGCGCGTCCGTTGGCACTTCGGGCTTTATCGGCGTTGAATCGAGCTCTCCCATATCGACGGGATCGGAATACATGCCGTCGCCAAGATAAATGCGTCCATGCTCGTCAACCGTTCCAATGGCCTCATTGCCCAAGATCGGCCCAGTGTTGCTGCTTCTTCCCAGATCGATTTGCAACGGCTCGGATTCCGGGGCCGGATGGATGGCTTCATGCTCCGATAGCTTTGCTTTGCTTTCTAAAACATTCCCTTCGGCGTCGCGCAATTCGACGCTTTCCAGCGTTTGGACGTCCCCTTCAGCGTCTTCAATGACCGCCGCTTTCTCAACTTCAATCGTGCCGTCTTCATTGATCCAGGCCAGTTGCACAATTTTTACATAAATCACCTTCCCCTTGGTGTTGCCGCTTCCTTTTGGCCCGGCGCAGTTCATCAGAAAGACATCGTCATGCCGAACAATCCAGTTGCCTTCCGTACGTATCGTTGTGCTCCAATTTGTCGGGCGGCAAGCGCCAACGTTAACTCCGGAAGACAATCCGCCGCCAACGCCGGCTTCATTACCCGTTACCGTTGGCAGAAAGCTTTCGGCATGGAACGCGGGCGCACCACCATAATTGACCCTTGTCGCTGTGTTTACGGCTTTGTCGAATTGCGAAAGAATTTGGTAGGCGACCGGAACCATGCTTGATCCCATCGGCGTTTTACAGACGTCCGGGGACTGGCAAACGAGAAGCGCTTCAGCACTTTTGTTGACCGCGCGGTTATTCGCCATGAGTTCTTCCTAAGCCAATGCTCTTCTGCCATTCGTTGCCATTGGTTCATGTTTTATTTTGTCTGAGGGCTGCTTCAACCTCGCTTCGATGCGTTTGATCCCATCCTCATAAATCGGGAGCGTGATGCGCCACACCAAAAATGCTTGCGACTCTTCGACGTCAAGATAGAGTGTGTCGAGGTTTCCCAAAGCGGCGTAACGATAAGCATCGTGATCAGTGATCGCCGCGCTCACCTGAAAATTCGGCAAGTAGAATTGTAAAAACGGACGCCGTTTGTGCAGGTTTTTTAACACGACAACTTCATCGCCCCTGAGATAGCCGTCGTAGATCAAGTCCGGGTGGGCGCAGTTGTAATAAAGGAAATCAAAATCTTTGGGGAGCTTGGGACTGCGTTCTTTGAGCCATCGTTCGTCATACGTTCCACCGTATTTACGACGCGGCAGCCACGATTTGCCAATTGCAGAGAAGCCTTGTGGTTTATATGTTCCGCCGAGCTTCGGAGCGGGATCGGCTGGCGACATGATTCGCGGCGCCGGTATAAGCTTCTTCTTGTCAGCAAATCTCTTGTTCACGAAACCGGAGCCAACGGGATTCTTTTCGTAAACGCCCGATTTGTCCTTATGCAGCCACCCTCCGCCAAAGGCGTGTTCATAGCGGATCAGCGTCTGCGTACAAGATTCCGGCTTGGCCAATTCCCAGCCACTGATCGCATGATGCTTCCAGTATCGTGGCCCCGTCACTGTCAAGCGCTTTTGCAATTTGCCAACTTGGACGGCGACGTCCCACTGCCGCGAAGGTTTGCCCCCGGGCGCATGAGCGATTGCGTTGATGACGATATCGGAGCGCGGCTTGAACGGCGCGAGATCATTTTCAAACCGCATGCTGCTCGTCGTTGGTTCACCATAGAATTCATCGGCGGTGACAACGCGTTTTTGGTCAGGATCGGGTTTCAGAGGAGCGTCTGGAATAATGTTGAACGTGCCGCGCAAAACGATAACCTGAAATGGATTGTCGTCCAAATCCAGGCTTTCAAACGTCATTGGCGAAAACGGCGTGTAATTGTGAAATTCCATGGATTTAAATCATCGATTCGATTCAGTTCAAATCGATCACTTCCCCGTTGATTTTTACCGGGCCCGAGGCAGTGAGATGCAATTCCGAGCCATCGATTGAAATCTTGCCGTTGCTCTCGATAGAAATCTTGCCTTTGCCGCAGATCAACTCAATTTTTTGTCCCGCCGAAATGATTTTCGCCAAACCCACATTTTCGGTGCTCGTCATGCCGACCATAACATTTTTTATCTTCCCGACCTGCTCCATTCTAGCGCCACCGACGGTTTCATTCATCGCCAGCCCGACGCTGACCTGGCAAGCGCCGCCAACAGTCAAAGTCTTCGCCAACCCCACGTTCTCAGTCTTTGCTTTCAAAACATTTTCAATCGATGCGCCGCTCACAGTCTCGTTTTGATTCCCGCCGACCGAAACGCTTTTGTTAGCGCCGACATTCTCGTCATGATTTGCACCGACGTCGATTTGTCTGTTGGAACCGACTTGTTCTTTAAAATCAATTCCGATGCTCAGCGAATTGTTTTTGCCAATTTGCTCCGTCTGGTCATCGCCAACGACTTTGCTTCGGTTCTTGCCAATCGAAATCGTTTCATTATTGTCAACCTGGCGCGTGCGATCGTTACCCACTGAATGGCTTTCGTCATTGCCAACCTGCTTCCGGAGATCATTGCCGATAGACACCGATTCGTTTTTGCCGACTTCGCGAATGCGGTCGTTGCCAACCGAAGCGGACTCGTCATGGCCAATGGTTTGATTTTTGTCATTGACGATGTCGATGGTCCAGTCTTTCGTGCCATGTAAATAAATGTTTTCATTACCGGTTGTGTCATCCATCGTCAACTCGTTTTGCCCGGCGGTGCGGATCACGCTCTGCGCTTTGTTTCCGCCAACCGCCGGCGAGTTGTTCGACGGATTCGGCACGGTTCCGATTCCAACCGGGCGGTCAACATCGCCATCGACGCACGCCCAGACCAATTCCGTCCCGACGTGATTGGGGAAATGCATACCGTAATTCGCGCCGGAGTAAGATTGCGTCAGGCGGATCGGCAGCGTCGCTTCCCCGTTGCTGGCGTCACTGAGGTCGAACAGCATCTTGGCCCGGTAGCGGCCGTGATCGTCGATGAAAGCATACTCATCACCGGAGCCCGATTCGATTTTTGCGCTCATAATGCCGGGAATACGCGGGACGGGCGTGCGTCGCGCCGGGCGGTAAGCAACATCGACTGGGATCGCTTCAAAAATATTCTCGTAAGTGGGCGTGACCTTCGACGGTTCAGCGAGAATATTGAATAAGCCGCGCTGGGTGCCCCGTGACCGAATCGTCGTAAGAACGTACTCGTCGTTCCAGGCGTCGCGATAGTGCTTTCCAAGCGTAAATTTTGCTCCGGCGCGGAACAGTCGGCAATCACTCGTGCCGGAGAAAACTTTGCTCTTGGCGAGAATCTCCTCATTACGCACACGTGCCAAAGCGCCGCCCTGGCCTTCGTCGTCGAAGTGATCGCCGTACTCGTAATACATCCCCGGAGCTTGTGCATCGATTTGGTTCTGCACGACAATCTGTTTTTCGGGATGAAGATAATTGTAATCCTTCAACCGTACCAAGCCGGTCACCACCTCCTCACGACAGGTAATTTCGGTGATCGTCTCGATGTCGCTCAACGGGTCTCTGTTTGGGTTATAATAAATATTTTCAGAATTGGCGATAGGCGAGAGAGCTTGATTGGCATCGGTAAACACGATAACGTCATTGTCATTGCGATGATCGAAGAAATAGAAAATGCCGTAATGTTCCAGACGGCGGTTGAGAAAATT
This sequence comes from uncultured Deferribacteres bacterium, assembly GCA_964014485.1. Lineage (GTDB taxonomy): Bacteria > Zhuqueibacterota > Zhuqueibacteria > Zhuqueibacterales > Geothermadaptataceae > CAXHAT01. The sequence continues at coordinate 9,063 of CAXHAT010000123.1, read as the reverse complement.
GAAATTGGTCTCGCGATATTGCACGACGTAGTCTTTTACCGGATAAGCGCCCGACAGGTTTATCTCGAAATCCTCATTCGAAAAACCCGAGCTTTTCATAACCTGCTCGATCACTTGCGCGATATCCATATGCTGGTAGATTTCGCTCTGATAAGTCAGATTCAAGCGCCAGAGCTTGGGCGATAGCACGGCAAAATATGAAACGTAATCCGGCGTTCGTCCACGCTGCTCAAAGCGTGAAATAATGCCGTGAATTTTGATCGGCGCGTCTTCGCGCGTCATCACAAAAGTCGCTTTTTTGTTGAGAATTTTGTTTGGATCGAGCTCCGGATCTTCGGAGAGTAATTCGATGCGATACTCGAATGGCAGCGAAATCGCCTCCTCCCCTTCAAAGGAAAGCACCTTCGCGACATCTTCTTCAAGCTCGGCGAAATGGAGCTTATAGTAAGGCTGATTATATTTATAAATTGCCATACTGGAATATGTAAAATCTTATGAAACTTGCGTTTAAAGGCTCAAGCGAGAGCCGTCGCAGCACTGGTTTGGAGCACAAGGATTTTTCGCTGCTTAACCCAAGTATGCAATTGAGGTCACTGAAATTTGCAATCCGTCCGCAGTCAAAAAATCAAGAAAACTTGTAACTGAAATCGCCGGCTTTGGTTTTAGTGACTTTGAGCTTGGTTGGCGATTTGCCCTCGGCCATGTAGCCGAGCAGTTGGGCGGAGATTTCCGGGGTCAGGGTGCGGTCGATAATTGCGTCGATGTTACGCGCGCCCGTTTCCGCGGCGGTGCAGGAAGCGGTGATTTGCTCGACGACCGATTTCGAATATTCAACGTCGATGTTCTGGTTGCGCTTGAGCCGCGCCGTGAGTTTGCCCAGTTTCAGTTCAGTGATCATTTTCATCACATCCTCGGCCAACGGCAAGAAAACGATCGGCTTGAGCCTGCCGAGAAATTCGGGGCGGAAGCCTTGCGTCAAATACGGTCGCAAAACTTCGAGCAGTTTGTCCGGATCGGATTCGCCCTTGTTGTAAGACTCAAAAATGATTTCCGAAGCAAAATTCGAAGTCATGAAAATGATTGTGTTGGTAAAATCGATCTGGCGGCGATCCGAGTCTTGCAGCATGCCGCGATCAAAAACCTGCATAAAAAGATCGATCACCGACGAATTGGCTTTCTCGATTTCGTCGAGCAGAACCACGCTGTACGGCCTGCGTCGCACCGGTTCGCTCAGAGCCCCGCCTTCGCCATAGCCGACCAAGCCGGGATCGGCGCCGATGAGCCGCGAGGTGTTGTATTCGTTTTGATATTCCGTCATGTTGAGCGTAATCATAAAACGCTCGTCGCCAAATAGCGCTTCGGCGACCGCGCGCGCAAGTTCGGTTTTACCAACGCCGCTCGGCCCGACCAGCAGAAATACGCCGATGGGCGCGTCTTCCTTATTCATGCCGACTTTTGAGCCGCGAATCACGTCCGCGATTTGTTTGATGGCGTGATCTTGTCCGACGACGCGCTGCTGCAGGGATTTTTCGATTTGCAGCACCGACTCCATCTCGTCTTGTGTCATGCGCCCAACCGGCACGCCGGTCCAGGATTCGATCACTTCGGCGACGGTGGTGCTTGTAACGTCTGCGAAAACTTGCGGATTCTCGCCCTGCAATTCGCGCAGTTCCGTTTTGACCTTTTGAATTTCCGAATCGACGCCGTTCGATTCCGCGTCGCTGAGTTTCTGTTTGCGCAGGTTCATCAGGTTCTTGATCGAGTCACACTCTTTCTGCCAGCGTTCTTCTTTTTCGGCGATTTCGGTTTCCAACGCCGATTTTTCCGCTTGCAATTTTTCCAGCGCTTCCTGGTGTTCGTCAACATGCAGCGACTTGTCTTTCTCCAGAGATTGAATTTCGAGATCGACGGCTCTCAGACGGCTGCCGCGCAATTCCAGGCTTGGCGGCTTGCTGGTCATCGACATTTTCACGCGCGTGGCGGAAGTGTCGAGCAAGTCAACGGCTTTGTCCGGTAGTTGCCGTCCGGCGATGTACTTGCGTGAGAGTCTTACCGATGCTTCGACCGCTTCATCGGTGACGTGGATACCGTGATATTTTTCGTAGCTCTTTTTAATGCCGCGCAGCATCAGCATGGCCTTGTCGTCTTCCGGCTCGCCGACATGAATGGGCTGAAAGCGGCGTTCGAGCGCTGCGTCTTTGGCAAAATATTTATTGTACTCGAGGTAGGTCGTAGCTGCAATCGCGCGAAACTCGCCGCGCGCCAGGGCAGGCTTCAGAAGATTCGCCGCATCGCCGCCGCCCTGGGAAGCGCCGGCCCCGATGAGCGTGTGGACTTCGTCGATAAATAGAATAATCGCTTTTGGTGAAGCCGTGACTTCGTTGATCACCGCTTTCAAACGTTTTTCGAATTCGCCGCGCATCTTGGTTCCGGCCTGCAGCGCGCCAAGATCAAGCGCGTGAATTTGGACATTCTTGAGAATGTCCGGCACTTCGTCCGCCGCGACTTTTAACGCCAAGCCTTCCACCAGCGCAGTCTTGCCCACGCCCGGTTCGCCCAAAACAATTGGATTCGACTTTTTACGGCGACTGAGAATTTCGATCATTTGAATGATTTCATCGTCGCGCCCAAGAATCGGGTCGATTTTGCCGTCTTTGGCTTGTTGCGTCAAGTTCATCGCGTAGAGATCGAGCACGCTGCCGCCTTGCGGGATGGCGCTGGCGGTTTCTTGCGGCAGATCATCCGCCGCCGAGCTTGCGCCTTCGCAGGAACCGGCGACGATTTCATAGAAATTCGATTGCAAGTCTTCCTGATTGATTGGCGAAAACAAGTCCATCATCCCGGAACTGATCACCTGTTCCGAGGCAATAAATACCGAGAACAATGCCCCGGAGCGAATCTTGGCCTCCCGCTGTTGCACGGAACTGGCGATCCATGCTTTTTCCAGCATGTCGGTCAAAAGCGGGGAGAGGCGCGGTTTGCCGGGGTTGCCGCTTTTCATTTCTTCTATATTTCTCAGGCAAGCACGCTGCACGTCGGCGGCGTCAACGTCGTAATTGCGCAAAATCGCCGGGACGTCGCCTTGGCCGTCTTGTAAAAGAGCGATGAGCAAATGCTCCATACCGATTTCGTAATGCTCACGCTTGATGCCAAGACCGGTCGCCGTGTCCAGATTTCGAACGATGTAATGATTCAGTTTCTGTAAAAGAGATCGGAGGTCTTTGCTGTTCATTTTTGAAAATCCTTAAGAAAGCTACAGGCTACGACTAGTAACGATCAACAAGTTCACACACTCAAGGTTCTGTATATATTTTCTCTTGACAACTGAGTCGTGCTTATATATTTTTCACACTACAACAGTGTACACATTCATAGGAATCATTATGCTCAAAAACATCACCCTAAGCGCAGAAGAACAACTTATTTACAAGGCGAGAGAGAAGGCTCGACAAGAGCGCACTACCCTTAATGCAACGTTCAGGGAATGGCTAGAACAGTATGTTAGCGCTGACCGTACTTTGAAAGAATATGATCATCTAATGCAATCCCTGAGCTATGCCAAGCCCGGCAAAACATTTTCAAGGGACGAAATGAATGAGCGATAAATTCTTCATTGACACGAATATTTTTGTCTATACCTTCGAGTCCGCCGAACATGCAAAACGGCAAAAAGCAAATGAATTAATAAAGTCCGCATTCAAAAATAAAAACGGCTGCATAAGTTCTCAGGTCGTTCAGGAATTCATGAACGTTGCCACCCGAAAATTCGCAGTCCCTCTTTCAACAACAGACTGTGAAAAATATCTGAAATTGATTCTCTCGCCCCTTTGCCAGGTTTTCGTGAGTATAGAACTTTACTCTCGGGCCCTGGACGTCTTGGAGCGATGGCGATTTTCATTTTATGATTCCCTAATCGTAGCTGCGGCTCTTCAGGCGGATTGCCGCTATCTTTATTCTGAAGACTTACAGCACAATCAAAAGATTGAGAGCATGACGGTCATAAACCCTTTCCATGAGCTTTAGTTAGCTCCCGTGTATTTTTCGAACCTGTATTCAACGCCTGCAAATTTCATTTTTGGTCGCCCCAGCCAAACTGTCGAGCCGAGTTTGAGACGTCGATCATTCCAGGAAATTTTGGCGATGGTTTCGGATTTGATCAGGAACTTGACGTTGTAAGTCAAGCCATCGTTCAGGTAAAGCGCCAATAGCTCGCGCAGAATGCGAGCGTTCTCGCCTTCGGGGGTAAACTGCAAATATTCTTCAAAACTGATCGGGCCGATGACGATTTGAATGCGGCTGGAGTAATCGACCATTGTTGAGCCCAGAAAACTGGTGTCGCCCAAACGGTGTGTTGCTCCGCCGTTTTTCCCGCCCATGACCGGCCGCTCGGAAATTTTAATGCGCTGCGGCACGAATTCGTTGACCTCGACATCGAATCTGGGAAACATGTTTCTCAATAGCACCAAAAGCCCTGCCTTGCTGCGAACGCGCAAACTTAGAATTCCTGAAAATTGCAACAGTTTGATCGCCGGGACTGCTTCATCCTTACGCTCCGCCAATGGCCCGCGCCCGATGAAGGCAAAAACGCGGTCGCGCACGCCGGATTCCGAATCTTCGTGCAGGTTAAATTGGTAACGGTATTTTTTCCACGCTTGGTAGTAAAACCAGTAGAGACGGTTGTTGAAAATGTCGAGGAATTCCTGCAAAGCGACATTGCCGGGGCCGCGAACGTTTTGCTGCAACGCGACTTCTTCATGATAACAAAAAGGAAGCGGGGCGTTGATTCCATACAACCCCATGAAATTCAGTACGAAATTGAACGTATTTTCCTTTTTGTCGAAAGCAATGTCGCGGATGTCTTTTGGCGGATAACCGTAAAATTCGTGCGGGCGAAAATGCAGTCCGTCTTGCGCAAACAAAAAGTCCTTGCGCAGCGGATGCATCGATTTGCTAAGCATCTCGCTGAGGCGCACCGCCTGAAAGACGTTAAAATTGGGGCCGTCCTGCGTCAGGTCGTCGATCAGATGGGCGAGATTTTGCCGAGCGTCGGTTCCCATGTGTATTCCTTTTCGGAGCCGCTGTCCGTGATCTTGAGAAAGACAAACGAATTGATCGTTACATATTGTGACAGGAATCGGTGCAGCACCGTCCCAAACAAAAACACGTCCCCGGCGCCGTTGTTAAATCCGGCCTGATCAATCTCAATATGAAATTCTATGCCGCGCAATAAAACGCGGTTGCGCATGACGCTTTTCGGCTTAATCGGATGAACTTTCGTAATCGCGTCGATGCGTTTTTTGTTCGGGTTGCGAGTGCGCGGAGCCCAGTTGTAGAGACGCAGGATTTTTTGCAGCGTCTCTTTTTCGGCCAGCGTTGAGTAGCTTAAATTCAGGTGGGCTATCAGATGCCAAAGAAAGTTTTTCTTTTCTGGACATTCCAGCGCTTCGGTCGGCACACTAATGTTGCTCGCTTGCACGCCGGGCGGAAAACCTTGCGGATTTTTTATCGTCCCGACGTCAAGCTGCGTACAGGGTAAATTGCCGTTGGACAATGCCACTTTTACACTGAGCAGCTCTTTCTCCAGAACTTCGTCCTCCAGGCTTGTGCCGAAAAATCGCAGTGACGTGGAAGCTAGCTTCTTCGGCTCTGCGCGTCGAATGACGGAGTAAAACCGGCGATAATTATAATTCGGATCACGCGAATCGAGAATTTCCGTTGAAGTCACCGGCGTATAAAAATATTTTTCCACGCCGTTTTCGGTTAATCCGGTCACCCCTTCGACCGAGTAGATTTCCCGCGAATTGCGTCTCGTCACGTCGGGAATGATGTTATACTCCGGCATACGCTGGTTGATGCTCGCTTCCGTGGTTGAATCAAATAAATTCACGATTGGCGCACAGTGTAAAAGAATATTCTGCGTGCCTGGATGATGCTCGCGCGCCAAGTGACGGTTGAACTCGATTTTCACTTCAAACGCATGTCCTTCGCCGGAATCTTCGAATCGGTCGAGACCTTCGATTTCGACGAAAAAGAAGCGTTCGGGAAAGGAAAAATATTCGTGGAGTAAACGATAGCCGTCGAAGGATTGCTGCGCAAACGGTACAATTGCAGAGTTTTTTTCGCTGGAATTCAGTTCCGGCGAAAGTGCGCTAATTCCTATTTTACAATCCGGAAGTTTTTTAAACTCAGAATCCGGAGCATTGAGCTCGCGTACGGAAATAGCCTGTTTATGCGATTGATCTGTCAGGCAATGCAAAAGGTTAAATTTCATCGCATCGGGGCCGTCGAGAAAGAAGGAAAGCGTCTTCAAATCCAGCGTTTCGTACGGTACGTTTCGCTCAGGCTGAAATCTGAAAATAAGCGCGTTCTTGCCATCGCCGGCGTCTTCAACATGCACGCCCTTGAGTTGCATCGGCCTGATGGTCAGATCGCTCGTTGTTCTGAAAATGAATTCGGCGACTTCTTCCTTTTCAACGGTTCGTCGCTGCTCGCCGGGACCCGCCGGAGCCTTGTAGGTAATTTTTCCCAATCCAGAGCGAATTTCGCTGCCGCGCGGCACGGTCACTGGTTGGGTCAGTGCGCCGGGTCTGTATTTCGTGGAAACAATCGAGCAGGAAGGGAACGGGCGCAGCATGTGCGGGAAAAGCTGTTCAAGCAGACCTTCCGCCAGTTCGGGAAAGTCATTATCCAAGCGTTCATGAATGCGCCCGGCGAGAAATGAAAACCCTTCAAACAAGCGCTCAACAAAAGGGTCTTTTCTGTCCCTGTCGCTGAGCCGCAGAAATTTTCCGCGTTCGGGAAACCGTTCGGCGAACTCTTCACCGGCGGTTTGTAAAAAATTGTATTCGCTGTCGAAATATTCGCTAATTTTCATGATTCCTGCTTTCCTAAGAGCACTTCGGTCGGGCCGGAAGAAGAGAATTCCGTAAAAAGAAATTCGGGTCTTTCACTGCCGTCTTCGGCTTTGATTTTTGCGCGAATGTGGAATTTGATCCGCATGTTGTTCTGGTCGAACTCATGCTTGCGAATGCGCACGTCGGCGATTCTTGGCTCGTATTTGAGAATAATGTCGCGGATGAGTTTTTTGAGCGGCTCCATGGACTCATTGTGCTCAAAATAAACTTGCAGCACATCCGGCAGGCCATAATCCGGCAGATGGGCGACTGATCCTTGCCTTGTTTGCAGAATCATTTTGAGATTATCCGAAATACTTGTTCGGAGCTTCTCTTCATCGTCCATCGTCTTGAATTTTGCGAATTGATCTTCATCAAGATCGTCGCCGCGAAATCCGCCAACCAGAACGTCGTATAAGCTCAGGTTTTCCATTAGGTTGCAAGATGCGTTGGGTAATTATTCAAGCGCACTTTCGGCCTTGATCGGGTAACAACTTCGGAGTCAAACGCTTCAGCATTTGCATGTGGTTTGCCGTCGCTGGCGAGGATGAATCGTCGCACTCCGAATCTGTACTTGCGACTCAAAAAGATTTTGCTTCGGCGGCTTTTTGGCTTTCCTGAATGGCATTTGAGAAAAGCGTCGCAGCAAACAAAAATCATCCGCCGGTCGCCCGACGGATGACTGGAGAGAGGAGATTACGGGTTAGAAAGATTCTTCGGTGTACTCAATGCCGCCGTCTTTCGCCTGCCAGGTGAATTTCTTTGCGAGAAACTTCACCTTTTCCAGGTGGCCGACGTTTTCGTTTTCTTCGTACTTGGTCGAAGGCATCAAGTTTTGTACGGAAACGATCTTCGCATTTTCGAGAATGTAGGTAAAGTAGACTTCTTCATCGCCGCCTTCCGGAGAAATGCGATAAAGTTCAACTTTTACTTCCTGACATTCCTGCCCAAGACACGTCATTTGGTAAAGCTGCGGCGTAAGCTTGTCAATGTCCTTTGTCAGCGTAAACGCGGTAATTCGGCGCGAGCCCTGAATGCGGTTTTCTTCCTTGTCGTAGGGCATGTAGACTTCGTGGTCGAATTCGAAAATTAAGCTGGTTTTATCCGCGCGCGGCCCTTCCAGTTCCGTGCCTTCGTGGTTCTTAACGAGCAACGTTCCTTTCATTGCCATGATTTGTTCTCCTTGTTTTTCTATCTTTCCGGGTTGCCAAGAGTGCTCCAGACTGGAGTTTGTCTCATATTTTTAGAGACAGGAAACCTGGAGCAGCATCTCACTTTTTTTTGAATTTGTTTGGATTGGGTCAAGGCGCGTCCATCCATCTGAAATCATCGAATTAGACAGCAAGCGCTATCCCAATTTTCTATGCATCCTCGTCGGAATGAAAAGCGACCAACTGAAGGTTGACATCCATGCCCACGATGGCGACGTGCGGCTTGAATTGCGCCCTTACTTGAAAAAAGCCCGGTTTTTCGGCCATTTCAGTAACTTCAAGACTGAACGATTTCAACGGACGCTGCGCTACCTGTTCATCCGACGGAGCCGGGTTCTCAGTTACAAAGTTTGTTAGCCAATCGCTCAAATCCTTTTCAATCGCCTTAGCGCCGGCATTTCTGCCGACGAAGCGCAATTGACGATACTTGAGATAGTGCGCAATGCGCGTCACAAGCATTGTATACTGCAGACGCGTGCCCAAATCCTGATTAGCCTGTTCCTTCGCTTCCTTGATTTTCTTGACGCGCTGTACGGAAGGCGCTTCAAAAAAGCAAGCGTAGTCTGTGCGATCCCAGTGCGCCATTGACATAAATCCCAAGCGACTCAGCTCGTACTCTTTTTGTTCGCCGACGCGCGCTTCCAACGGCACTTTCTGCTTGATTTCGCCGTCTTCTTCATAGACGGCTGGAGGCAAGCCTTCAACGCGTCCGCCGGTGTCAACGCCGACAATCTTCACGCTCCAGCCCCACTTTTCGAAGCTTTTCAGCATATTTGCCGCCATCGCATAGGAGGCGCCGCACCATAAGCTGTTGTCTTTACCGTTGCGATAGACGCCTTCGCTGTAAGTGAAATTCTTTGTTGGCTCCTGCTCAGGATCGTAAGGCAAACGCCCCAAAAATCGCGGCAGCGCCAAGCCGACATATTTTGAACGCTCTTCGTCACGAAATGAATGCCAGG
>CAXHAT010000122.1:0-24256 GCA_964014485.1 uncultured Deferribacteres bacterium | reverse complement strand
CTTGACAATGTTAAGTTAAATCCTACGCTCTCAAGTGTCTCATTAGCGCCGGGCTTCAGCCCGGCGATGCGCACGAAATTCCTCCCTTTCTCCACCATCGCGCCTGCGCGATGGTGGAGAAAGGGAAGGACCATACCCACGCGCTGAAGCGCGCGGCTAATGAGAACTTAACATTGTCAAATTAATTGTCTCGCTTTAAAATAGCGCCGCCGCGTTATCTCATGCTCCGAAACGGACGGCGCTTGTTTTCGACGTGACGGTTCTCACCGCAGCAAAATCATCTTGCGCACGAGAGTAAAACCGCCGGCAGTTAAACGGTACGCATACACGCCGCTGGCCAGGCCTTCCGGCGCCCGCCAGGTGAAACGATATTCTCCCGCCGGAAGCTCTTCTGAAACAAGTACGGCGACTTCCCGCCCCAAAGTGTTGAAAATGGTCAGGGTCGTGAATTCAGATTTCGGCAGATGAAAGACGATGGTCGTTGTTGGATTGAAGGGGTTGGGGAAGTTTTGAAAAAGCGTGAATGTCGTTGGAATTTGCAGCTCTTCGCGCTCTCCGAGGCCGACGGGGTTGTTCCAATCCTGTACGTTCGCCCAAATGTCGTAAGCCGTGCCGCCCGCCTTATTGTCTTCCCAAGCGCAAAAAATTCGGTCGTTCCACAATTTCACGGCAGGCGCGCGCTGCTGTTTTTCGCCTGAGCTTGTCATTCGGAAATTGCGGCCTATCGGCGTTCCGTCGCTTGAATAACGCTGGGCAAAACAATCTTCGTCACCAGCTCTCGACTCTTGCCAAGCAATGATGAAATTTCCGCCTTCGTCGCAGGCGACGACGGGATTTCTCTGCGCTGCGTCCGCATCGTTTTCATCAACCTTGAAATTGGCGCCAATTGGCGAACCGTCCTTCGCATAGCGCTGCGCGTAAATATCCGGCCAGTGATTTTCATTCCGCCCATCATCCCAGACGACAACGAAATTTCCGATGCTGTCGCTTGCAATCGATGGATTGCGTTGCCGCCCTTGTCGCGTATCATTGGCTTGGAAGTTTTCTCCAATTGCAACGCCGCTGCTGTCAAACCTTTGAACATAGACGTCCCCGCCGCCGTTTCGCCCGTCCGTCCATGCAATGATAAAATCTCCGCCAAACGCCGTCGCAACAACGGCATTTCTTCGCCATTCTGATTCTGAGTCGTTCACTTCAAAATTGCTTCCAAGCGCGCTGCCGTCTTGCAGATAGCGTTGGACAAAAACGGCGTCGTGATCATTGGCATAGCTTGACCAGGAAATGACAAAAGTCCCGCTTCCGTCTACGGCAATGGAAGGAGAATCGAAAGAACTCTTTTCCCCCTCGTCGTTCACTCGAAAATTGCCGCCAACGGCAGCGCCGTCATGTGAATAGAGTTGCGCCAGTATATCACCGGGCGTGTCAGAATAGCGGCTCCAGGCGATCATAAAGTCGCCGCTTTTCGCAACCGCGATTTCCGGAGACCAATGCCCGGACATGCCAATATCGTCATTAACATTGAAATTATTGCCGATCATGCCGCCGTCGCTTGAGAATCGCTGCGCGTAAATGTCACTGCCCAAATTGCGGTTGTCGGCCCAGGCAATCACAAAGCCGCCGCTGTCGCCATGCGCAACGGCGGGCTCGGTTTGCAGCGAATTCCCGAAATCGTCATTGACGATGAAATTGCTCCCAATCGCGCCGCCGTCGCTATCGAAACGCTGGGCAAGGACGTCCGCTTGATAGTAGGAATGGAAATCTCCGTCGGCTGCGCTCCAGGCTATAACAAAATTTCCATTGCTGTCACATGCCGCCGACGGGCGCTCGTGGAGCCATGCGCCAGTTGAATTGTCATTGATTTTGAAATTTTTACCTGAAGCAGAGCCGTCTTTCAAATAGCGTTGGGCGTAAATATCATTCCAGTCGTCCTCCCAGGTGATGACAAAGTCGCCCTGCGCATCCATTGTCACGGATACGGAGCCCGACTTGAGCCCGTAGCCAAGTTTTGCCGTGTTGACAATAAAATTTCTTCCAATCGCCGCGCCGTCTTGTGTGTACCGTTGAGCGTAGACGTCAAAATCGAATTCTTCTCGACGTTCGTCTCGCCAGGCGATGATAAAATTCCCGGCTTTGTCCGAACAAATATCCGGCGCCCATTGCCACCGCGATCCGAAATCGTCGTTAACCTGAAAATTGTCGCCTATCTCCGACCCTTCCGGGCTGAATCGTTGTGCGAAAATATCCGAGCTGGGCGCTCCCTTTCGGTCGTCCGCCCAGGCAACGACGAAGCCGCCGTTGTCCGCAACGGTAACGACCGGCAATCCTTGCCACTGGATTCCGTGATCATCGTTTACCTTGAAATTTCCCCTGATTGCCGTTCCGTCGTTTTGATATTGTTGCGCGTAAATATCCGAATTTCCGCTGCGCTCGTCCCGCCAAACCACCACAAATTCCCCGCCGCCGTTTGAAGAAACGCGCGGACTGTATCGGGACGCTCCCAGGCCATCATTTTTCACGACGAAATTGGCGCTAAGCGGCGCGCCTGTGTTAGAGAAACGCTGCCCGTAAATATCGTAACGCCCGTCACGATGATCAACCCCCCACACGATGACAAAATCCCCGTTGTCGTCAATTGCCGCGGAAAGAGAGGACGAGTAGAAGATGTCCTTGTCATTCACTTTGAAATTTTCACCTTGCACAGAACCGTCGCTTGCAAAGCGCTGAGCGTAAATATCGAAATTCCAGTACGATCCGTTGCGTCCGTCCAGCCAGGCGATGACCGTTTCGCCGTTGGCGTTTGTCGCGATAACCGGGTCTTTGTTTTCCACAAGACTGCCGCCGGCGTTTTCATTTACCTGAAAATCGGGAATCGTCAGATGCGCAGCTTTGGTTTTTCTATCATCAAACCGTTTGAGATCATTCGATTTAATCGATTCTTCTTGATTCGAAAATTCGCTCCGCTCTTGCGCCGCAGCGAAAACAACGCAGCAACCCGCAAATAACAGTGCGGCGATCTTGAGTTTCAATCTTCTCATGATGCACCTCCTTACAAAAACATCGAAACAACAGCGTCTCTGTTGTTTCAATGCCAGTCAAACGAAGACACTTGGCCGGAGGGAGCTTCGGTTTTGTGCATGTAGATTTTCGTCGCGTGTGTTCCGTCTGCATTCACCACATAAATGCCTGCGCCGCTCCGAAAGGCGATCTTGCTGCCGTCCCTTGACCACGACGGATGAAAAGCCATGTCGCCGCGAGGGCAATCCGTGATTTTGATCTGATTGCCGCCGTCCGCATCCATCACATAAATGTTTGTCTGGCCAACGCCTTCGCCGTGATAGAAAGCGATTTTAGTTCCGTCGGGCGACCATCTGGGCTGCCCGTCGCCGCCGGGACTGTTAGTCAGGTTGGTCAGGCCGGTTCCGTCAATGTTTACCACGTAAATATCGAAATCGCCTTCGAAAGCGCTTGCAAATGCGATCTTTTGCCCGTCGGGCGACCAGGCCGGGTTGTGAACGCTGACGGAAAGGTTGTCTTCAAACGTGAATTTGATCAGGCCGCCAGAGAACTCGCGAATGTACAAGTCGCCGCCCGAAGTTCGGTACATCAATTTGGAACCGTCCGGATTCCAGCACGGATTCAGGGCGCCATCGAAATTGTAAATAATCTGGTGATTCCCCTTTCCGTCGGCTTCCATGAGTTGGATGCGATCCCCGCCGGAATAGATTATCTGCGTCCCGTCGGGCGACCAGCAAATGTCGTCTTTGCGATCTTTTGAGTATTGATAAACGATTGGCGTGTACGTGATTCGCTTCACATTTCCGCCGTCGGCGTCCATGACGTAAGCCTCGTATTGATACGTGTAACCGCTTTCCGTATTGTCGTCCGCCGGGGCGACGAAGACAATTTTTCCTTCCAGCTTCGAAATATCAATGCCGCCGGGCGCAAAAGGCGAATCCGAATCGCAGCCGCCGATCCAAAAAAGGGCGGCAGCAAATCCAGCCAGCAAAAGTTTGATTTTTGTATTCATGACGTCCTCCTTTCGTTTTGATTTTTTTTCACGTCCAGAGAGACCGAGGTTGAATTTTATTTAACTCCCTTGTGCCTGTTCAGTTATTTTCTGCTACACTCGACAAAAGAACTCCGCGAAGCTCTCCGGTCTTTGCGTCTCTGTGTTAAGCGGCAAGGTTGACTGACCGCCGCCGTCTGGTTCCAGTCCGGAATAAAATGAGTTCAAAATTTCCAGCCCTGAGTTGTCAAACCGCTTCGCCGTGTTTTTACGTAAGCACGTTGAACGGCTTCGGGTCTAACTCCGACTCAGACTCACGCCGAGAATCCCGTCCATCGACTTCGACATTTATTTCGACGCCCATTTTTTCAAGGTCATCGATCAATCGAACGTGATCGACGTAATTTCCCATCAACCACAGGCCGGGGTAGCTGAGCGTATTATCCAAATATTGTATCAAGCAAGCCGCGACAGGAGCCGCGGTCAGGAAATAGGCGTCGTCGTGCTCGGCGGTCATTCTGACCCGCCTCGCCCGGCCGTCCTTGAGACCTTCCGCTTCCAAAAGGAGCACAACGCCCTGATCCGGCGATGAAAACGTATTCAAGCCCCAGCGCATCAGCTTGCCAAGAAAATTCACGCCCATGCCTTTCCTGGTTTTTTGGAAAGCCATCGCCAGCGGAAAAACGACGTTGTCGACAAACCAATTGAAGCCCGCCGCGTAAACGCCGGTTTCTTTCAAATCGAAAACCTCGGGGAGCGGCCGCACTTCGGCCATTGGCAGCGGATAGCATTTTTTGACGCCGAATTTCGGGCCGAAGTCGAGCTTAATCATATCTTTATAAGTCGCTTTTCTCCAGCTCCCGGCTCTGAAAATTTCCGGCTTATAATCGCCAAGTTCACGAATAAGTTCGTGCATCGATTCAGGGGTTTCAATCCGCGCGTTCATCGCCATGCCGACAGCGGCCTTCTGATAATCGTCGAAATACGGCGCTGCGTGGCGGATAAACGGCGCAATCAGCCCCGGGTGAAGTCCGCCCTGGGCAATGAAAATGCGCTCGGCTTTTCTGATTTCCGGCGACAATGTTTCCAGCGCGGAAATGACGTCTTGCTGCAAAAGAATATCAAGATAGTCGCAGTCGGCTTGCAGAGCGGCGCGTGCGACTTGTTCCGCGTACATCGGCGTCGTCGCGGTCACGACCACCATTCTCGCGTGCTGAAACGCCGCCGCCAAGCTTTTAGGATCTCCGGCATCGGCAAATCTGGCGTAAGCGCGGTCGCCTGGGAACGCTGCGTTTAAAGCCGCCGCGAATTCTTCCGCTTTGTGGATATGCCGCCCCGCAACGATGACCTCCGCCTCCGTCTCCTGCAAAATAAGTCGCGCCAGCGGCCTGCCGGAAGCGCCGTAGCCGCCCAGAATAAGAATTGTGTTATTTTTCATGATGTTACTCCTTGTTTAATTAAAGAGCCAATGCGTTCATCGCGTCAGAATTTCGTCGAGGTTGGTCGGCAGCACAACCGTGAATTTGGTTCCCTTATCCGTTTCGCTCGAAACGAGTATCTCGCCTTTGTGGTCCTGAATGATCCGGTAACAAATTGACAGGCCCAGGCCGACACCTACGCCGACGCCCTTTGTCGTAAAGCCGGGATCGAATATTTTAGCAATCATGCCTGGCGGAATGCCGACGCCGTCATCTTCAAATTCAACGTAGACCTTGTCGCTTTTAAAGGCCGTGGTAATTCTGACCTCGCCGGCTTCTTTTATGGCTTGGCAGGCGTTGACGATTAAATTCAAAAAAACCTGATTCAGCCGCCTCGGGAAGCAGGCGATCATAGGCAGAGATGCGTAGTTTTTTTTCACCGAAATTCTCTTTTCAGTCAAGTGATTGACGAGCATCAATGTATCTTCGATCCCTTCATGCAAATCAACGAAATCCAGCTCGGCTTCATCCAGCCTTGCGAAGCTTTTCAATCTTTTTACAATATTCGACACTCGGTCACTGGCGATTTCAATGACTCTGTTCGAATTATCAATTGCACGCAAAGCGGCGTGCATTTTTTTATTCCGGGCGAATTCCTCCGAACACGCTTGCCGGAGAAGCGACCGCAATTTTTCGACTGCGCGCGCAAGCGTATCATGCATGCTGTGAATCGCGCCGACGGGCGAATTGATCTCGTGGGCGATTCCGGCGACCAGGTTCCCCAAGGCGGCCATCTTTTCTGATTGAACCAATTTTGCCTGCGTTTCGCGCAAATGTCGATTGGTTTTTTCAAGCTCTTCGAGAAAGCGTCTTCTCTCTGTGATGTCGCGCGCTATGCCCATAAAACACAGCATCTTCCCTCTCGCGTCTCGCAATATCGAAGCGTTCGATCTGTGCCATTGCCATTCGCCGTTTTTGTGCTTTACCCGGTATTCGATGCCGCTCTGCTTCTCGCCGGTATCGAGCATTTTTTGCAGGAACGCCTGACATCTAGGAAGATCGTCCGGGTGCAGGAACTCGGCGATTGGTTTTCCGATGACTTCTGAGACTTCATGCCCTAAAAGATTGGTCCAGTTTGGAGAAACGTAAGAGAGCTCGGAATCGAAAGTCACGGTGTAAATGGTGTCGTTTGCGTTTTCCACAAGATTGCGGAAGCGCTCCTCGCTTTCCTGCAACGCTTCTTGCATCGCCAGAAGCTGTACGTTTGCCTTGCCCAAAGCGTAGGTTTTCTTCTCCAATTCTTTGGCTTTTTTCCGTAATTCCGCGTTGGCTTCTTTGTGCGAGAGGCTTTTTTTTGTACCAGTTTGCATTTTTGTTATTCCAGATTTCATCGCTTTTCTCCCTCGCCCGTGATGATCTCCGCAAACGTTTTTCCTTCGCGAATATCGCGTGTGCGTTCCACTGTCTGATGCTACGCGCGGCAATGCACATCCTGAGTCTTGGGGGCGAACATCGTCTCATCAGCAGCGTCTTCAAAAATCTCCGCTCTGAAGGATACTGTTGGCGAATTCACAATTCACGGAGAATGTAAATGGCGCGACACTTTTATTAACTGCGCGCTTCAGCGCGTAGGCATGAGTGCAAGCTTACCCTTCGCTTTTTCTGCCGCCGAGTTAACTCGGCGGCAGAAATAGAAGAGCGTCCGACCGGGTCCACGCGCTGAAGCGCGCGGCTAATGAGACGCCCGGGCAGTCAGGACTGAACGATCTGGAATTCGCCAGAGTATCCTGAAGAGCGAAGCTAATGGGCTTCTATGACCCTCTTAAGCTTTTTCAGCATGACAAACCGAACGGTTACCTTCTTTGCAGCATGGCAGTGAATATCGATGCTCTTACGGCAATTCGAATTCCGCTTCGGCGTTTCTAACGATCAACACGGGACAGCGCGCCTTGCGAACGACTTTTTCAGCAACGCTGCCAATCAAAATTTGCGGCAAGAAGGTGCGGCCGTGACTTCCCATAACGATGAGATCGGCGTTTTCTTCCTTTGCCGCACGAATGATCTCGATAAACGCCTTCCCTTCGCGAATGTCGTGAGTCATCTTAACTTTCTGTCCGAACTCCGCTTCCAAAGTTTCCAGCTTGATCTCAGCTTCTTCTTCCCATTTTTCGTAGGCTTCTTTCGAAGTCATCGCCAGAATCATGTAATCATCCGAATGGTGAAAATGCTCGATGACGTGCAGGAGAAACATTTCCGCTTCGTGCTTTTCGGCCAAAAAAGCGGCGTATTTCAACGCTTCTGACGATGAATCCGAAAAATCTACCGGGCACAAGATTTTGCTGATTTTCATGACGACCTCCTTTGGCAAGCTTTGTCCGTTTAATTGAAAAGAGCTGCTATTTGACCAGCGCCGTTTCGGCCGGCGGCTCGAACGGACGCTTTTCTTTTCTTCGAAATATCTTTTTAACATCGTGCCCAATCATGTAGAGACAAGGTACGAGAACCAGGGTTAGCGGCGTGGCGAACACCAGCCCCCAGCCCAGAGCCAGCGCCATCGGGGCCATGAACGGCGCGGTTCCGCCAAGACCGTAAGCCAGGGGCAGCAGCGCCGCCACGGTCGTCAGCGTTGTCAAAACAATCGCCCGCAGACGGTTGGCGGCGGCTTCAGAAACGATGTCCAGCAGGGTCGCGTCCGGCCTTTGTTGGCGCAAGTCGTTGAGATGGTTAACCAGGACAAGGGAATCGTTCACCACAACGCCGCAAAGCCCGATGCTTCCACTAATCGCCACGAAACTGAACGGCTCTCCGTGCAGCCAAAACGCAATGACGACGCCCGTCATGCCGAAGGGAATGGCCGCCATCACCAAAAAGGGCTGGAGCATTGAATTGAACAGGAGAACGAGCAGAAAATAAATCGCGATCACAGCGATAATGAGGGTGCGAAAAAGCCCCGCCAGCGACTCCTCCGTTTCGACGGCCTCGCCGCCCTTGGTAAACTGCATGCCCGGCCAATCCCGATCCAGATCGAAATGATTGAGAAGGGCCTGGGTCACTTCCAACGTCGTCGTCACTTCCTGATCGAGGTCGGCTTCAACCGTGACGGCTCTTTCACCGTCGTAATGGCGGTAATCAGAATGCCCCGGGCTTGCCTGCAAACTGGCGATTTCTTGCAGCGGAATCAGCCGCCCGCGACGATTTGGAATGAGCAATTCCTGCAAATATCTCAATCTTCTCCGCGCCCGTTCTTGCAGCATGATTCTGAAATCAACGTCTTCGTCGCCGTAGCGCACGCTCGTCACGACTTCGCCGTCGTAGGCGATGCGAACGTTTTGGGCGACGTCAGCCACGGTCAGTCCCAGGCGGGCGAGCTTGTCGTACTTGATTTTGATGACAACCTGGTCTTTCCCCGCGACGTCATCCCGGCTCACGTCTTTCACCCCCGTCATTGCCGTCAGAAACGCTTCAACCGAATCCGCCAATTGCGTTCTGAGTTTGTCGTTTGAACCAACGATGCGCAGACTCACGGGCTTGCCGACCGGCGGACCGCCCGTTTCGATGAGATAAATGATTTCACCATGCTCTTCCAACTTGTCGGACTTTTGCCTCAGGTCTTCGACGATTTCATCCGCCGTTCTGGAACGCTCGTTGAAAGGCGTCAGGTTTACCGAGATGTAAGCATAGTTTTCGCTCTTGGCGTTGATAAACGGGTTGGTTCCGACCTGTGTCGTAAACGAAGCCAATTCTTCTTCGGGCAGCGTTGCCAGCAATTCTTCAATATCTTTTGTCTTGTCTGAAGTCGCGCGCAAGGGCGTGCCGATTGGCAGCTCGGTTCGGATATAAAAATGATCCGCCATCTCGGACGGGAAGAGGATGAATTTCATATAATTTCCGGCGTACCAGAGCGCGCCAGCCAGCGTGAAGACAAACACCGGGACGAGGAGATATCTGAACCTGAGAAGATGAAAAGCCGTTTTTTGGTAGCCTCTTCGCAAAACGTCGAACCAACTGTGGCGATCGGTCGTTTTCGAGCGATTCTGCAAGCCCTGCTTCAAATGCGCCGGCAGCGCGACCGTCGCTTCGAAAAGAGAAATAAACAGCGCCAGAGTGATGGCCAAAGGAATCGGAATAATGAACTTGCCGAAAATGCCCGGCATGAAAAACATCGGGGCGAAGACAAGGAACGTCGTGAGAATTGTGGTGATGACCGGGCGAAAAACCTCGTGAATTCCTCGAACCGCCGCTTCCAAAGGTTCATCGCCTTCTTCGTAGCGATGCGTGATGTTTTCAGCAATGATAATCGCATCGTCGACGATAATGCCAATGACGAGAATCATTCCGGAAAGGGTGATCGTGTCGAGATAGGAACCGAACAACGGCAGGAGAAAAATCGTGCCCAGCAAGGCGACGGGAACGCCGATGGCCACCCAAAAAGAAGTGCGCAGGCCGAGAAAAATCGGCAGCAGAACGAGCATGAGAACAAGGCCGATCAGTCCGTTGGAAAGAACGACTTCAAAGCTGTTGCGCACGCCGCGAGACGTGTCGTTTGAAAAGAGGATTTCAACGTTTTCCGGCAAATTTTCGCGTTCTTTCGCGATCAACTCCTTGACGGCGTCGCAGGTGCGAATGACGTCCGCGTTTTCGCTCGAAAAAACCACAAACGAGATCGCGCCGCGCCCGTTCATGCGCGACAGAACGCGTTCATCTTCAAAATCATCACGCACGATGGCGAGGTCTTTGACTTTGATGAGCGGCCCTTCAAAAGTGGAGCGGACGATGACGTTGCCCACTTCGTAGGGATTGCGAAATTGCGCCAGCGTGACCAGGTCTTTTTCGCTGGTGTAAGATTCGAAAGAGCCTGTCGTCCCGCGAATATTGCGGCTTTTGACCGCGGCGATGATTTCTCGCAGGGGAATTTGATATTCCTGCATCGCCTTGGGCGAAATTTCGACTTTTATTTCCCGCGCGCGATAACCGACCTTTTCCAAGCGTGAGACGCCGGAGACGTTCTTTAATTTTTTTTCGAAAAGACGGGCAAGCTCTCGCAATTCTTTGTACGAAACGTCGCC
The DNA here is from genome assembly GCA_964014485.1 of uncultured Deferribacteres bacterium. Lineage (GTDB taxonomy): Bacteria > Zhuqueibacterota > Zhuqueibacteria > Zhuqueibacterales > Geothermadaptataceae > CAXHAT01. The sequence continues at coordinate 13,766 of CAXHAT010000122.1, read as the reverse complement.
GGTGAGTCCGACCTCGATGATCGGCATGTCGGTGGAGCTGATTTCATTGATCCACGGCGATTCGGTGACTTCCGTCGGAAAGTCCGTCACCCGGCCAACGGCTTCTCGAATGTCGGTTCTGATTCCGTCCTGATCGCTGGCTTCCAGTTCGATCACGACATTGATGACGGACACGTTTTCCATCGAAATCGAGGTGATTCGATCAATGCCGGTGACGCTTTTGAGTTCCTCTTCGATTTTGTTGGTCACGTTGAGTTCAACGTCTTCCGGCGATGCGCCCGGATATTGCGTCATCACCACCATAATGCCAAAATCCACTTTCGGGTAAATGTCGCGCTTGATATCCAGCAGCGTGCTTAACCCGAGCAGGATGATCATTATGGTCAGAAGCGTTGCGAGGATGTGGCGTTCGGCAAAAAATCTGAAAACTGATTTCATGATCACGCCCTCAGTCTAAGAAGCTGTTCTAAAAGTCCCGCAGGGACGGTCGAAAGTAGCCCGGAAGTTCACTTCCGGGAAAGATGACGTTTTGTTTTTTGTCGAGTCCCGTCTGGGACGGTTGAAATTCTATCGCGTTTCCAGCCTCAATCGTCCCTGGCGGGACTTGAAATCAGAAGAGACCATCGGTTCCAGGCGATAAATCGTCTGGCTATTATCAAGCATCCCTACGGGACTTTTAAAACAGCCTCTAAATTTCGCGCTTATTCACTCATGAAGCTGATCCATCAATGCGCGATATTCGAGGATCAGCTTGTGATAAGTCAGGGCGTTGCCGGCGTAGGTCAATTTTGCGGTTTCTTCATTGTCCTGACTTTGGATGACAAAAGTCAAATCGCCGCGACCCTGATTGTAGAGCTTTAATTCTTCCTGCGTTTTTTCCTGCGCCGATGCAATTTGCTCGATATTCAGTTTCAGCGCTTTTTCAAATTCCTGAATCTGGATGTGCAAATTGGCCAGAGCGGAGGTCAAGGTCAGGGCGAGTTCTTCCGATTGCTTCGCGAGTTGGGCCGCTTGCAGATCGGCTTTTGCGATTTGAGAATTGGCGGTGCGGTTTTCCAGCGGCACGCTCAAATGCACGCCCACGATCAGATCCGGCTTGTTCATCAACCAGGATTTTCCCAAGCCTTCGTCCAGCCTTTTTGTGTTGAGCCGGGCAACCAGCGAGAGATCGGGCTTTAGCGTTTCTTCAAATCCTTTGCGGGCGAATTCTAACTGATTCAGGCGCACGTTGAGCGTTTGAATCAGCCGGGAATTTTTCTTCAAGTGGTCCGCGGCTTCTTCAAAAGCGCCAATCTCCAGAAAATCGTAAAGGTTGAACGCCGGGTTTGAGGCGTAGAGTTCTTGATTGCCAGACAAAACAGCCAATTCCGCCTGCAATCCCTTCCACTGCGATTCGACCAGAACCTGGTTTTGCCGGGCGATGCGAACGGCGTCCGCCGCGCGAATCACGTCAACCTGGTCGATGAGATTGGCTTCTCTTTTTCGCTGCGCCCTGGCCAATTCGCCTTCCGCCAGCGCGATGCGCTCCGCGACGATTCTTTTCTGCTCTGAGTAGAAAACCCAATCCAGAAATTTCCCCGCGACCTCTGCCAGGAAGTTTTCCTGATTTTCTATTGCCTGCACTTCAGAGAAATCAACGTCAAACTGCTTCAAATCGTATTCAAGCCGATCAAGAAAACCTCTCTTGTTCTTCAACAACGGATGGGCGTAGACGACCGCAATCTGGTTCTGATAAAATGAATTTGGAACGCCAAACAGAGGATCGATTTTTATGCGGGCGAAGCCGGAAGAGAACGATGCCGACAGCCTGCCGCCAGTCTTCCAGAAAACTCGCTCGGCGCCGCCGCTCATCAAAAAGGCGTTGGTTCTTTCCGGGCCGGAGAAAGCAATCGCGGGTTCTTCGTGGGAGAGATTGACGGAGGAAAAAATGTACCAGTCCTCTGCGCCCAGAAGGCCGGTGCGCTCTTCTTCTTCAACCTGAATCGCCAACCGTTCTTTTTCAAACAGCGGATATTTTTGTTTGAGTTGAGCGAGGAATTCGTCCAGAGTGATCGTCTGCGCTTGCGCGAAAGCTGGAAGACAAAGAAACGCCGCAAGCAACACCCTGATCGGCTTTAACTTTTGCATTGTTCGTTCCTCTCTTTTCGGCCCGCTCACCACGCTCGCGGGATTCTGGCAGCCAGCATCGGCGGCAACTTAATCGCGTAAAGCGTGCATGAATCCCCTCTTGGGAGGGGCAGGGGTGGGTTTCGGACGTTGTCGAAATGACAACAGGCTCAAAAACCCACCCCTAACCCCTCCTCGGATGGGAATTTTTAAGCGCTTCGCACCTTAAGTTGGCGCGAATGCGGACAGCCGAGACCCGACGAACATGAGAGCGGAAACGCCGTTGTTTATCATTCGGCATTTGGGTCGCTTTTCGAACGCTCCAACGCTGTCGTGTCAATAAGCCATCGGAATCAGCTTCTTCGTTTGTTCAGCGTATTCCTGAAATTCCCGCCCGTACTTATTTGCGAGATATTTGTCCAGCGCCGGAATGACGAACAGGACAAAATTCGCCGTCATGGCAAGCGGGACGATCAACATCGTAAAGTGATTCGTGATCAGCGCAAAGCCGATGAAAAGCACAACGTCGCCAAAGTAGTTGACGTGCATTGAATATTTGAACAAACCTTCCGTATAAAGCCGCCCTTTGTTTTCCGGTTTTGCTTTCCAGACGTATCTCTGATATTCTGAAAACGTGTTGAGATAGGAGCCGAAAAGATAAAGCAACAACCCAAAAATTTCGACGGCTCCAATGGGCTGCTCACTACCGCCGCCGACCCTCGCGAATGAAAAAAGGACGAAAGACATCAAAGCGGAAATCAGCAGCGTCTCCGGCCAGCTCATTTTGCGCTTCAAAAAAACGAACACCGTGACAAACAGCCGCGAAACATAAAACAGCAAACAAAACATCAAGATAACCTGACGGGCCAAGTCGCCGTTCAGCGCGTAAGGCTTTAGCCAGCGAATCATGCCGTCCGCGTCTTGAAACATCAAATAGACGCCGAAAATGCTGGCCAAAACAATGGCGGCCATGAAGAAGCACTTCGGCGCCAGAGACAGCTCGTGTTGGTTTTCAAACAGCATTGATCAACCTCTCTTTTTCAACCAAAAAGCTCGACACAATAAGCAAAACGCCAATCGCAAGCAGCGGATAATGCAAACCTGGATGCACGAATTCTGTATTCATCAGAGCTTCCACGATCAACCAACCGATCAAAATGCAGCCTTGCAGCGTGATCAGCCGGGGATAGTATTTCGCTCTTTTAATGGCCAGGATGGCAATGCCCAGACTCAAAACGCCGTTTGCGAAAAACAACAGAATCCCGGGAATCAAGTAGTTGTTGAACGGCGTGTTTTCCAGCAGTTCAAGCGGAATTTTGAGCGCCGCGCCGCTTGGATCGGCGATCAACCAAAAGCCGCCGCCAAAAGCGCCAACGGCCAGAAAGAGCAGGGCGACAATCGAGACGAATCGGAACTTTTCGTAAGCATTCATCAGAACCACCTCCAAAAAATGGTGACTGTTCAACGATTCAACCGCGCTTGCGGTTTTTATGTGTGAGTGGCTTCAACTTCAAATCTCTCTTCGGCAACTTTTCGCTCAGCATCATTCAAAAATTCGAAGACAGTGTGACGGCAAAGCTTCTTGGCAAAATCGGTCGCGCAAAATAAGGTCGATTTTGCGGGACAACCACGGTTTCTATCAACCGCGGCGTGACGTCCTCGCCGGTCGTGCCCGGAAGCCCGACGCCTTCGAGGTTCATGAGCCCGGCGGAATTGAACATGTTGATGACGTTCATCGAAACAGTGGCATAGCCGGAAAGTTGCACTGAAAGCCCGGCGTCAAACCGGCTAAAAGCCGGAAACTCGAGCGTGTTTCGGCGATTGGCGTAGCGTTCGCCAATGTAACGCCAGTTGAAAAAGCCGCTCCATCTCCCCGTGCGATAGACCGGCGTCACGTCCAGGCTGAACCTTGGCACTTCGTTGATGGTGTTGCCGTCGAACTCCTCGATGAAGTCATCGTCGAAATTCGCGCCGGTGCGGTTGATGTTGTAATAATTGAAATCCACAAATTTCGGATCCTGAACGGTCGCGATGAAGTCGATGTTCAGTTGATCATTGAGCCGCAGTACAGCTTCGATTTCAGTGCCGATCGTGCGCGTTGAATTGAACGTGGCCGGGGTGAACTGCCCGATGTCGCCGCTCACCACCAATTGTTGAAACGGGACATTGTTCAGACGACTGTAAAAGCCGGTGAGCAAAAAAGAGAGTCTGCGGGAATTTACTTTGACGCCCGCCTCGCCCTGGATGATCTCTTCCTCAAATCCTTTTTCAAAATCGATGTTGACAAAATTGTTGATGTAATAGGTCATCTCCGGGGCTTTCACGCCGCGCGTCAGACGGCTGTAAAAAGCGAGATTTTCCTCGATCCGATAATTGAGCCCCAGCGAGCCGGACCAATAGGCGTAGTCGAAGTCATAATCAAAAAAATCGTCGGTTCCGCGCTTGAAGAATTCATCATAAAACGTTGCAGGGTCGCCGTCCTGACCGAGCGGAAATCCGGTGAGCGAATCTCGCTGCGCCGGCGTGTCCCACCGTTCCTTCCGGCCTTGATGATTGCTGAATTCGAATCGCAGGCCGAGATCAAGGTTCAGCTTATCGTTGACTTGCCAAACGTCGTTCAAGAAAATCGCTTGAATTCTTGAGTTGCCGGAAAAGTTGGTGTAAGTGCCGAAACCGTAGGCGAAATAACCTTTGGGATCAGTAAACTCGAGTTCCGCCGGCTGCCCGGCGACATCAGCGTACGGATTGGGATGCGTCAGCGATATTAGTCGCGGATTGGGTTCGAATCGACCGAGCACGAAATCGAGATTGAGCGTATTGCGAATGTCAGAATAGCCGAAATACGTACCGGCCGTCAGTTCGTGGCGGCCTGCTGTTTTTGACAAGCGGAGTTGCTCGATCACGTCGTGAACTTCATAGGTCACGGTCTTGCCCAGAGTCAGCAGGACTTTGTCGCCAATTTTGTTTTCAGCCGCCGGTACGCCGTTTTCGAACCGCGCCAGCAGTTCGCCGGTAACCGCATCGCGATAGGTGTATGAATTGAAGGTCTCATTCGACAAGCGATGAATGCGATTGGGCCCGGTCACGATTGGCAGAAGGTTGTGTCCGGATGATTGAAAATGATCAAATTCGAAATAGCCGTATTTCAGATTATTGCTCAGTTGCCAGCCCTTTCCCAATTCGTGAAAAATTTGTATGCCGCCGCCGTAGTTTTGCACGCCCACGCCGTCGCTCGCGTCATAGTGACGGGTTGTGCCGGGATCAGCGGCGCTGGGAATATCGTTTTCCACATCGACAATCAACGTGCTGGTGTTGAGATCAAATCCTGGAAAAGCTTTCGGATTATCTAAATCAGTGACGGGGAGCTGTTTGTAAAAAATCACCTGATCGTTGAGCGCTTTGCCGTAAAACTTGATGAATCCGCGCTCATGAGGCTTCATCACGTTGGCTTTAAATTGCCCTCCCTGGTTGGCGGGAAAAGGCAGATCGCGAGCGCCCTCGTCGTGTCTAAAAAAGCCGCCGAGGTTGTAGACCCAGCCATTGGTTAGAGGCCCGCCAAGGTTGACGTCGGTGCGCACCAAGCCATTGCCGTCGCCCTGAATTCCGCTGGTGACTTTGGCCGCGCCGCGAAACTTAGGCGTGCCGACTTTTGAGATGAAATTGAAAATACCGCCCGGTGAATTTGCCGTGGAAACCGAAGCGCTGCCGCCGCGGATGGCTTCGAGCCTGGCGACGGTTGCGTCGGCGCGATGAAACATATCGATGACGGCAAACTGAAATTGCGTGCTCATCAGCGGCAGCCCGTCTTCCTGGAGCGAGGAGTACTTAAAGCCAATGTCGGCCACCGCGCCGGTCGAAAGGCCGCGCGGATAAACCTGAGCGCCGACCTCGCCCGCAGACATGTCGATGAAATTGCCCGGCACCGCCGCCAGCAAATCGCCGGTTCCCCTGGCGTTGCGATGGTCGATTTGTTTGGCGCTCAACGTCGAAATCGCTACGCTGGAATTGAGCTTCGAGTCTTGGTTAAACACGCCGGTAATCACAATTTCATTGAGCGCAATCCGGTCGCTGTCGAGAACAAAGTGCGCTTCGGCTCCCCCTTCGCTAACGACGATCGCCTTTTTGGCTGTCGCATACCCGACATAAGAAACGCTCAGCGTATACCGTCCGGGTTCAATATTCGGGATCACAAATTTGCCGGTGGAATCGGTGGCGCCGCCGAGCTGGCTGTTAACGACAAAAACATTGGCTCCAACCAGCGGCGCGCCGTCAGTCGTCGTGACCGTGCCGATCAAGGCTTCGTCGGCAAGCGCATTGCCAAGCATGACGGCCAATGCTGTCATCACAGTTACTGTTCTGATAAAAAGCGCAGCTTTCATAGTTATGCTTCCATCTTTCAGTTTATATTCCACTTGGCAAAACAAATTAAAACATGATGTTACCTATGCCAACGCATCGCCTGTTATTCAAACGTGAACATGGTTTCATTAGCGCCGGGCTTGAGCCCGGTGACGCGCGAGGCGCTCACTTTCATCTCTTCCGCCGCGCTGGCGCGGCGGAAGAGATGGGGCGGTCTTCAAAAATCTCCGCTCTGAAGAACGGAGATAATGAGAATCAAGAGTTGCTCACGGGCTTTGATCGCGCGTGATTTCAGAAAAATTATCAGAGAACGATAACCCGACACAACGACGTTGCTGCTCAAATAGGTCAAGATGATCAGCGTCGGATATTTTGCCAGAGCCGGCCAATCCAGGTTCAGCAGCATCGTCCCGAAAAAGCCGATCATGATCACGTGGATGATGTAAACGCCGTATGAATTCCTGTTGAGTTCAATCCAAATTCTTCCGCTCTTGTTTGCATAGCGCCGGAAAGATTCGATCATCAAGTAAAGCAGGCAAAGCAGAGACAAGTCAAAACTGATCCACCAAATCAGCCGGTAAAGCGGCGTCACCGAAAAGCCTTCCGGGAAAATAAATGGATAGATTCGCGCAAAAATATGCACCGTGATCGGAATCCAGGCCGTGACGTTCGCGGCGATGTAGAGCTTTCTGCCCTTCGGTTTTCCAGCAAAGACTTTTCGATGAAAACACAACGCGCCGAGCAGGAAAGTCATGAAATAGATCAGCGCTCTTTCGTTTTCAAAATCGATCAACGGCGTGAGCGTCCAACTGCGAAAACCGAGCGCCCCGCCGATGCTGCAGCTATAAACAAAGCCAATGACAACGACGCCCAAAACAACGCCTTTCAGCGAAACATCGGGAGTCTTGATTTTTGTTTTCGAAAGAATCAGGTAGAGCATATTGAAAGCGAACAGCACCGGCAGGAACCACAACCAGTTCTGACTGTTCGGGTTGGTGAAGTGGAAATACATGCTCCAGTGTTCCTGCGGCAGATTGCGCGAGTAGAGAAAAATGACTTTGTAAAGTGGAATGAGCGTGAAAACGGCGATGATCCACGGAACCATCAAGCGCCTGATTTTCCCGACGAGAAACGCCCGCCCGGTCTTGTTTTGCAAGGAAGCGGGAACGAGATAGCCGGAGACAAAGAAAATCGCGGGCATGACGATAACATCGAACATGATGCCCACAATCCCGACCCAGGTTATGGTGGCGGGATCATCGACGATCCAGAACCAGCCCCAGAGCCCGGCGGCTTCATACACGCCCCCGACGTGGTAGAGAACCACCAAAAAAATGCTGAAGGATCTGAGGTTGTCCAGCCAATGAATTCGTTCTTCATTCGCCGAACTTTGTTCATTCCGGATCATCGCGTTGTCCTTTGCAGTTTCCCAACCGGCCTTGCGGTCTTAATCGAACAGTCATTTCAGAGCCAAACGTTTCAGCCCTTATTTTGGAAAACGACGCTGAAGCAAAGAGACTGTCTCAAAACAACTTGTCGTAGTGGTTCAAGATTTTGAACCCCTACATGTGGTATGTCTTTCACTCAGAAACCGTTTCTTTTGGACAGCCACACTCCGAAAAAACTGTTTGCAGGAGCGCTGAAATCTCACATCAGTCACATCCTGGCGAAAATTTCCAGGCCTTTTCTTTCAACGAAAAAGCCCGCAATGATTAACAAAACGCCAACGACAAAAAGCGGATAGTGCAAAACGGGATGAAAGAATTCTCGATTCAAAATCAGCTCCGAGCTCAACCAGGCAAGCAAAACGCAGCCTTGCAAAATGATCAACAAGGGGTAATGCTTAACCTTTTTTATGGTCATAATCGCGATCACCAGACTCGAAATCCCATTTGTTAGGAATAAAATAATTCCGGGAATCAGGTAGCTGCTAAAAGGCGTACCTTCCAACAATTCAACGGGGATTTGAAGCGCTGTTCCGCTCGGATCGACGATCAAAAACAAGCCGCCGGCGAGGGCGTTCAGGGAAAGAGCGAGGAGCAAGATGACCACAAGAAGCTGGATTTTGTTGTTTGTTTTCATAAGAACCACGCTTGAAAAAATGGTGACTTTTGGCTCAAACGCTTCACTGTTCGCTTGGCAAAACGGGGGTTGTCGCATAACATAATATTTTTGATGCGCTGCACCGCGTGTAGGGGTTCAAAATTTTGAACCCCTACAACACGCTGTATGCCTTGCATTCAGAGACCATGTTTTTGGACAGCCCCAGTTAAGAATGACTCAGCAGCCGGTCATTTTACATCCTTCAGTTTCTCAGGTTTTCGGGCCGGCGTCTCCGACGGTTTTGCGCCTGGAATATGGCTGATCAATTTGTCCAAATTCGGCGTTTTCACAGTTGTTTTTGCTTGCAGCTCACGGAATTCGTTCACCAATTCCATGAGTTCATCACCCATGGCGTTTGCGTGCAGCCCGACGCCGATTTTCACGAATCTGGAGCCAAAGAACTTGTCTCGGAATATCCTGACGCTCAACCATAGCGGGTTCCAATAATACAGATTGAAAATAAAAGGCTGCCTTTTGGGGTAGCCGGCTTTTTTGAGCACTTTTCCGGCTTCCTTCGTTGCGCGAACATAGGTTTCGAGAGCGGCCTTGTCCTTCTGTATCGCATTGAAATCCTGGTTGCACATGAAGTAAACGCCGGCCACGGGAGCGATAAACGCAACGTGATATTTTAGCCAGCCGTCCATGTCGTTGACCAGTTTGACGGGAATTTCCGCCCGCTCAAACAGTTTCTTAATGCGCTTCGTGCGTTCTCCAATTTTGCCGTCCAGTTCGCCAAGATAGAAAGGATTTCTTTTGGCGTTCGGTTTTTCCCGATCCACGTATATCAATTCATTATTGACAATCCCGCCGCCGAGGCCCGGGAAGCCAAGAAGCACTTTTTCAGGCGGCAAAATTTTGGAGTACTTTTCAAAGCCCGAGACGTCATTGCCGACAAAAATAATGTGTTTGATGTTTTCATTTTGGGCCAGCGCCGGGGCGACCTCTCTCCGACCCTTTTTGTTCATGACCACGAGCACAAGATCATAGTCGTCATGCAAATCCAGCTTGTTCACCGTCTTCACATGAACACATTTTTTCTCGCCGGAATATCCGTCGATCAAGACGACTCCGTTTTCTTTCAAGAAACTGTAGGCCTTTCCTCTGGCGAGAATTGTGACATTTTTGCCCGCCAGATAAAGTTGAGCGGCGTAGTAACGGCCAATCGGCCCTGCACCGTAAATGAGTGTTTTCATGATTCACTCTCCTTTTCGTTTTATCGCCCGACATTGCGCCGGACGTCTTTTGGGTTAAAAGCCTTCAAGTCAAAGACTCGTCGGCGTCCCCGAACTTCGCAAGGCGGCTCAGGGAGCGTCATCCAGATTGTTTCAGCGCAGAAGAATCATTTTGCGCACCTGTGTGAAATCACCGGCAATCAGCCGATACATGTAGACGCCGCTTGCCGCTTGCATCCCTTTCGCGTCTTTTCCATCCCAACTGACAACGTGGTTTCCGGCTGATTGAAGTTCAGTTGCGAGTGTGCGAACCTGCTGCCCGCGCTGATTGAACACAGTAAGTTTTACCATGCTCGTCATCGGCAAATAATACCGGATGCTCGTTGTCGGGTTAAAGGGATTGGGATAGTTTTGCGAGAGCGAGAATTGCTTCGCGACAGGCTGTAGACCCGCGTAAGTTCCCACGGCTTCGCCATAGGCGTAAGCTTGCAAGCCGTTAAAACCAGCGGCGAGAAAGACGGAACCGTCTGATGCGACCGTTATGCTTCCGGCGCCGTCCATTTCAAAATAAGCTCTTTTGGTAAATGACGACCCGTCGAAAGTATAGGCCCGCAGCCCGTCTTCCCCGTTGGCCAAAAAGATCGCGCCGTCATCGGCGACGCAAACGCCGTTTGCAGAGCCGCCGTTATTAATGTGTGCGGCCCTGGTGAATAATGCGCCGTCAAAAGTATAAGCTCGCAAGCCGCCAAGTCCGTTGGCCAAAAAGATCACTCCCCCTGCAGAAACAGCAACGTCTTCGGCGTTGCCGACATCGTTAATTGCCGCGACTTGGGAGAAATACGATCCGTCATAGGTGAAAGCGTATAAGCCGCCGGAACCATTGGCCAACATGATGGTCCCGTCTGCCGCAATAGCCATGTGTTCTGCCGATCCGCCCTTGTCGATATGGGCGGTATTGGTGAACGAACGGCCGTTAAAAGTGTAGGCGAACAGTCCGTCAAAACTGTTGGCAAGAAAAATTGTTCCGTCTGCCGCTATTGCCAGTCCGTTAGCCAGTCCCCCGTCGTCAATATGCGCTTGTGCGGTCAAAGATTCGCCGTCATAGGCGTAGGCTCGCAAACCGTCATAAAAATTGGCCAAGTAGACGGTTCCGTTTGCGGAAACAGCCGCATCCAGTGCGTACCCCACGTCGTCGACATGCGCTGTGTGGTTGAAAAAATGGCCGCCATATGTATAAGCGCGCAGCCCGTCATGTCCGTTCGCCAGCAAGACGGTCCCGTCTCCTGCAATCGCCACGTCATAAGCGTGGCCGAAATTAAAGGCATGAGCGGCGTTGACAAATGATGATCCGTCGTATTCGTAAACCCGCAAACCGTCGAAAGTATTGGCTAGAAAAACGGTTCCGTCCGCCCCAACCGCAACGCCTTCCGCGATTGCGCCATCCCTAATGTGAGCGGTGTTGGTGAAAGACGATCCGTCAAAAGTATAGGCGCGCAAACCGTCGCTGCTGTTAGCGATAAAAATATTTCCGTTTGCATCCACCGTCACTTCCGCGGCGTAACCGCCGTCATAAATTTCCGCGGCTTTGGTGAAAGATGAACCATCGTAAGAATAAGCCAACAGACCTCCGGTTCCGTTAGCCAGAAAAACCGCGCCGTCCGGGCCGACGGCAACGCCTCTGGCAAGGCCTGTCTCTTGCGTATGCGCGGTGTTGGTGAACGATCCGCCAACAAACGTGTACGCCCGCAAACCGTTGGAGCCGTTTGCCAGAAAAATCGTTCCGTCTGCGCCAACGGCAACGTCATAAGCGGCGTTCGTGTAGCCGCCGTCATCGATGTGGGCGACGTTCATGAAAGCTGCGCCGTTATAGGCATACGCCCGGAGGCCGTCCGGGCCGTTGGCTAGCATGATCGTACCGTCCGCGGTGACAGCCGTGCTGTGGGCATAACCGGACTCGCCGCCGTTACGAATATGCGCCGTATTGATGAAAGACGAACTCGTCATTATGTAAGCCCGCAGACCGCCCGTGCCGTTCGCCAGGAAAATCGTTCCGTCTTCAGACGCAGCGACTCCAGTGGCGGAAGCGCCGTCGCTGCCGTCATCAATGTGCGCCGTATTTACAAGTGAAGACCCTTCGTTGCTGTAGGCCCGCAAGCCGCCAAATCCAAGGGCGACAAAAATGGAGCCGTCCGGGCCAATTGCAGCGTCTCTTGCAACATCGTCGCGTCCACTATTTTCAATATGCGCCGTTTGGGTAAAGGATGCGCCGTCGTAGTCGTAAACTCGCAAGCCGTCACGGCCGTTGGCCAGATAAATCGCGCCATCGTCCCCTATTGCAACCCTTATTGCGAAGCCGCCGTCGGCAACCTGAGCCGTATTGGTGAAGGAACCGCCGTCATAGACGTACGCTCGTAAACCGTCGTCTTCACAGGCAAGAAATATCGTTCCGTCCGATGCGACCGAGACGCTGTTGACACTGACGCCTTCCGACATGTGGGCGGTGTTGGTAAATGACGACCCGTCGTAAGTGTAAGCTCGTAGACCGTCTTCTTCATTCGCTGTAAAAATCGTTCCGTCAGCGGCGACGGCTACGCCTAATGCATAATCGCCGTCATGAACGCGAGCCGTATTGGTGAACGATGAGCCGTCATAAGTATACGCGTACAAACCGCTTCCGCCAAAGGCCAGAAAGATTGTTCCGTCGTCCGCCACGGCCACGTCAAAAGCCTGAACCCCTTCGTTGACGTGCGCCGTGTTCACAAATGATGAACCGTCGTAGGTGTAAGCCCTCAGGCCGTCATCACCATTCGCTAAAAATAGCGTGCCGTCAGCAGCGAGGGCCAAGTGTATGGCCCAACCGTCGTTGTTAATCTGCGCCGTCTGAGTGAAGGATGCGCCGTCGTATGAATAGGCGCGCAGACCGCTGCCCGCGTTAGCTACGAAAACAGTCCCGTCCGCGCCGACTTCCACGCCGAGGGGAAACCCAAACTGTGTGTTGCGGGCTTTCAAGGTAAATTCATGAGACAGTTGCGCTTGCGTCACACCGCTGATGCAGAGAGTAAATGCAATCCAAAGGAAACGGAATTTTTTCATGACTTTCCTCCGTCAAGCGATTAAGTAATAGGAGACGGCTTGGCTAAACCGGGAACCATGTCTCAATGAACCTACTTGATCAAAACAAGCTTTTTGGTTTCAACAAATTTCCCTGATTTCAGTTGGTAAAAATAAACGCCGCTAATTGCGGCAGCACCGACATTGTCTGTTCCGTCCCATTCCACTGAGTGTCTTCCGGGGCGCAGAACTTCGTTCACCAGCGTCCTGATTTCCCGGCCTAGCAAATCGTAGATGATGAGCCTTGCTTCCGAAGTGACCGGCAGGTTATATGAAATTGTCGTCGAAGGATTGAATGGATTGGGGTAGTTTTGAAACAGCTGAAAATCCGATGCGGGACGGTTACTTGCATCGGACGGCAAGCCGGTGGTCAAATCAAAAAAGAAGTCATTGTTGCTCACCAAACTCTTGTCTACGCCTACGGCCTGCGCTCCCGAAGGAATTTCAACATATGGTCTCCAAGACCAGATATTCGTATCGCTATGAATCCCGCCCAGCCATTGAGAAGCAAGGCTATATAACGTTTCGCCTGCGAAAAGGATGGCGAGCACATAATAATTCCCCGGCCGCACCCCGGCCAGGTAGTAACTTCCATTCCTTGGATCATTTGATTGACCGTATATTGATATTTTGACCAAATATCCAAACTCGTCGTATGCGAAAAGCATATAAAAGCCTTCAGTAAAAGGCTGGTTGGACGCAGCGTTGTAGATAGTCCCGACAATCCCGCCGCTTGCGTTTTCCATCGTGAGATTGGCGGCGATGGACGGTTGATCATCATTAACGACAAGTGTTTGCGTATTCGGATCATCAAAGCGAGCGCCTCCACCGATCCAGGTTGCCGCCAGGTTGTATCGTTTGGTGTTGTTGTTGGCCTGAATATTTATTCCGGCAACTTTATACTCGCCGCTAAGC
>CAXHAT010000121.1:0-24259 GCA_964014485.1 uncultured Deferribacteres bacterium | reverse complement strand
GTTCCGGCAATCGCCGTCTCGATTGTGAAGGACGACAAGGTGATTTTCGCTGAAGGCTTTGGCTTGCGCAACGTTGAGAAAAATTTACCCGCCGATGAAAACACGCTTTTCGCCATCGGCTCTTGCTCAAAAGCTTTCACCAGCATGATTCTTGGCTTCCTGGACGAAGAAGGGAAAATCGACTGGAACGAATCCGTAAAAACGTATCTGCCAACCTTCAAATTGCATGATGAATTCGCAACCGCGCGCATGACGCCGCGCGATCTCGTCACGCACAACTCCGGTCTGCCGCGCCACGATCTTTTGTGGTACGGCTCTACTCTCACCCGCGGACAATTATTTGATCGTCTGCAATATCTTGAGCCAAGCAAGGATTTCAGAACGACGTACCAGTATCAAAATTTGATGTTTATGGTCGCCGGCTATCTCTCCGGACAAGTCGCCGGTTCGACATGGGAAACGCTTGTTCAGGAGCGCATCTTTCAACCGCTGAATATGGCAAACAGCAATTTTTCCGTTGATAAATCCCAAGAATCGGATAATCATGCATTGCCTTACATCGAAGAAGACGACAATATAAAAGTCGTTCCTTTCAGAATTATCGACGAGATGGGCCCGGCGGGCTCGATCAATTCGAGTGTTACAGACATGGCGAAATGGGTACGTTTTCAGCTCAACAAAGGCAAGATTGGCGACGAGCAGCTTATTTCCGAGCCGGGTTTCGCGATGATGCACACGCCATTTACAACGATTGGCTCGAACCAGCAATACGACGAAGTTTCTCTCGGCGGTTACGCTCTCGGTTGGGGCGTGAACTATTATCGCGGCCATAAGCGCGTGACGCACGGCGGCGGCATCGACGGTTTTACGGCGCACGTCGGGCTTTTGCCGCGCGACAATATCGGGCTGACTATTCTCACTAATCGTGGCGGCACGCCCCTGCCGACGATTGTGAGCTACTACATCATGGACTTGCTTCTGGACAACGAACCGGTGGATTGGCACGCGAGACTTAAAACGCAGGTGGACGCCGCAGAAGCGAACGCCAAAAAGCGGGAAAAAGAAAGAGAAGAACAGCGCGTCGCGAAAACCAAAACGTCACGAAAACCGGAAGAATTTGTCGGAGAATATGAGCATCCGGCCTACGGCGTTTTCACGATTTCGCACAGCGACAATACGTTGCGCGCGCAATTTAACAGCGCCGACTCGCCTCTCGAACATTGGCACTATGACGTTTTCCAAATCTCCGACGGGATTCTCGAGAATATAAAAATCACCTTTTCCGGCAATGAAAAGGGCGATCTGGCTCATCTTTCCATTCCCATCGAACCCTCAGTTGACGCGATCATTTTCAAACGCAAACCGTCATCCAAACTCACCGATCCCGAGTTTTTGTCAAAATTGACCGGCGAATACGATTTGAACGGCACGACAATTACTGTGGCGAAGAAAGACGAAAACGCAATTACCGTGACGGTCCCGGGACAGCCGACCTATGATTTGGAGCCCTACAAGGAAACGACGTTCAATCTGAAGGGTTTGACCGGCTTTAGCCTGAAATTCGATCTGGACAAAAAAGGTGCGGCGAAAGAAGCGACTTTCCTGCAGCCGAACGGCACATTCCGCGCGATTCGAAAATAGACGCTCATGACACAAACGATAGTGCAAAAAGCGCTCGGCAAAACGAGCGTTTTCCTTATTCCGGCCGGTGCACTTGAAGTTGAAAAGACATCTCTCGCGCTTTTTGAAAAACGCTTTGCCAGCGGGAGCGGCGGCGCTTTTCGAATTCAGATTTTACGAAAGGACGAGGCGCAATTTGATGAGATTCTAAAAAATGCGCCGAACGGTTCGCAGTGGATTTTTCTCAAACTCATCTCCAAGGCGGCCTGTCGCGGATTTTGCCGGCGGCTTCAAATTCCTCGAGCGCGTTGACGCACATGCATTGGAACCGTTAGCCCACGCGATTCATTTGGCAGACGACGCGCTTCGCTCCAATTCGCCGAATTCCGGACGCGACGTTTTTGTCGATGTTCACGACCGTTTGCGCGCGTTTCGCCGCTGGACAGGAACTATGCGCAGCGTCGCCGGGTGGGTCGGCAACGTTTACGGCTGGCTGTATGGACGACGAAAATGAGAAAGCGCGATTTTCGCCGTCAGCTTGACGAGGTCATTGATTTTGAGATCGAGAATGTCAAAATGTTGAAGACTCTGGTTGAAACGAGCCAAACGCATTTCATGGCCGTTTCAGAAACCGGGGAAACGCCGTTTATGTATGGAAAAAATTTACCGGAATTGCTGGCGCGAAAAATTGAACTGACAGAAAGCCACCGATCTTCTCCGCCGTTTATAGACGATCAAATCATTTGGAAAACCAACTAAGCCGGACTGAGCACGATGCTGAAAAAACTCCTAAGCGCTCCTCGTTCTTTTTGGAATTCGATTTCTCCGGGGCGTCCGCCGTTACGCACAGCAGGGCGACTTTTGCTAACGCTTTCCGCGACTATCATCGGGTCAATCGGCGTCAGCGTTATATTTCAAGACAGTGTCAGTTTCGAGGTGACGCTTGCGTTTTTACAGCTTTTGGGTTACCTGATTCTCCTCGCCGTCGGCATTTTTTTGCTGATCAAAATTCTTGCGACGGCGCCGACGGCGCTTGCTTTTGGCGTGGTCTTTTCGCTGACATTTTTGTGGTTTCAATTCGGCGCACGAAGCGGCTTTGAAGGATACCTGACGGTCATCGCGGGCTTCGTTCTGCCGACTTTATTTTTGGGGATTGGCCTGAGGTTAGTCAAGGAAAGGCATGCACGTCATACCCATGAAAATCGGCGCTGGGTATTCGGCACAGCCCTGGCTTTCGTTGGCGGAATCGGATTGCTTGGATCGGCTTTTTGGTTTTTTAACGACGGCGCAAAGCGGAAAGCGCCGGTCAACGCCGCGTTAAAATCACAGGTAGAAATCACGCATATTTCCGCCGATGATCCATCGAAAAGCGGCGGATTCGCGATAAAATATTTGACCTACGGCAGTGGTAAGGACAAGCATCGTCCGGAGTTTGCGAAGGAAGCAGATTTAATTACGCAGCCGGTGGACGCATCACCGTTTGTTGAAAATTGGGATAAAAGAACGGGCTGGGCGCGCACCCGATTTTGGGGATTCGGCCCGAAATCCATGCCGTTGCAAGGGCGCGTCTGGAGTCCCGAGGGTGACGGCCCTTTTCCGCTTGTGTTGATTGTTCACGGCAATCATTCGATGGAAGAATTTTCGGATCCCGGCTATGCCTATCTTGGGGAATTCCTGGCTTCGCGCGGTTACATTTTTGTTTCCCTTGACATGAACTTTTTAAACAGCAGCTATTCATCACGTTTGGACGGCTTTCGCGGCAGAAACTGGACGCAAGAACTGGACGCTCGCGGGTGGATGTTTCTGGAACATCTACGCGTGTGGCATGAATGGAATGCAACGCCGGACAGTCCGTTTTTCAACAAAGTCGATACTTCCAAAATTGGATTAATCGGCCATTCGCGCGGCGGAGAAGCTGTCGCCATCGCCGCGATGTTTAACAAAATGGCGCGCTACCCTGACAACGCCAACGTCAGGTTTAATTACAACTTCAATATTCAAGGCGTCATCGCCATTGCGCCGGTCGATCGCTACGAACCGGCGGGTTTGTGGACGACCGTCGAGGACGTTGACTATTTCGTGCTGCATGGTTCACACGACGCCGACGTGCAGTCCTTTCGCGGCTCGCGCCAGTTTGAGCGCGTTTCTTTTTCAGGCAACGATTATCATTTTAAAAGCAGCCTTTACATTTACGGCGCCAATCACGGTCAATTCAATACGGTCTGGGGAAGGTCTGACGCGAGCTATCCATGGAAGAACTTCCTCAATCTGCGAGACATCATGCCCGCGGAAGAGCAGCGCCAAATCGCAAAGGTTTATATTTCCGCATTTCTCGAAGCGTCGCTTTCAAAAAGCGCCGCCTACTTGCCGCTTTTTCAAGACGCGCGCGCCGGTAAAAACTGGCTTCCCGAAACGGTTTATTTGACACAATTTGACGACGCGAATTCGCGATATTTTCAAACGTTCGAGGAAGACCTTGATGTAACAACGACGACGATTCCCGGCGGTCAGATTAGCGGCAGGAATTTAAAAACCTGGCGGGAAAAGCGCGTTTCTCTCAAACAGCGCGACAAAGCGACTAACGCCGTCTATCTTGGCTGGGAAACAGAGAGCGGAAAAACGCCGGAATATTCGATCACCCTCCCTCACCCCCTGCCGGTCACGAGCAGCGATGATCTGCTGACATTCGCGCTTGCCGCCGACAAAAACAAAGAGTCGTCGAATGACAAAAAGAACAGTACCGAAAGCAGGGATGAGCTGATTGATTTCACCATCGAATTAACTGATCAAGCGGGAAACGCCGCTGATGTGGCGTTAAGCGATTTTTCACTCCTGCAACCGCAAATTTCCGTGCAAGTCAGCAAATCCGAAATGTTCAATTCAACGCCGACTTCCGAGCCTGTTTATCAAACTTTCGCCTTCCAGATCAGTAGATTCAGCGCGAAAAATTCGCAATTGGACTTTACCCAAATAACAAAAGTGGTGTTCAGATTTAACAAGACTAAAAAAGGTAAGCTCATCATTGATCATTTAGGTCTTCGAACGGGCCCCAAAAATAACGAAATTCAATAACAGTTATAATTATAGTTCGAATGTGAATTTTTGATAAAAGAAGCGGAGTTGTGTTTTTCCTGTTGCGTTTTTAAATCATTCTGTTAGATAGGAATCAATCATCGTCGGCTTCGACGATTCCGGTCGCAAAACACCCCTGCCTGATCATATTACGGAGCTCAAACAGCGTGTCTTATTCGCTGCTTTATACTTTGCGCATATGCGCAATCTACACATCTTCATGCTCTTTGATGCATTCCCCAAAAAACCTTTCAATTCACACATCTCTTCTCTTTAGTCAATCCCATCAAATTAGCAGAGCCGGAGAACTCCGGTTTACACAACCACAAACACGGAGGTTTTTATGAGCGAGCCTTTTTTGGCGGAAATCAGAATCGTCGGGTTCAACTTCGCACCGCGGGGTTGGGCTTTTTGCGACGGACAGATTTTGCCGATCAACCAAAACCAGTCTCTCTATTCATTGTTGGGCACGACTTACGGCGGCGATGGACGAACGTCTTTTGCATTGCCGGATTTACGGGGCCGCACACCGATGCATGTCGGTTCTTCCAACGGGACGTTTCATCAGCAAGGTCAAAAAAGCGGCGAAGAAACGCATACGCTGAGCACTGCTGAAATGCCGAACCACGATCACCAACTTATTGGGACCAATGACGGCACAAATCTGAGCGATCAACCGGACGGGGCTGTATTTGCGCGTGCGGCGGGGAATCTATACGCCAGTTTTGGCTCCGCCGTCACGTTGCACAATTCTTCGGTCGCTAATGTCGGCGGCGGGCAGGCGCACAACAATATGCAGCCGACGATAGCGGTCAATTTTTGCATCGCTTTGCAAGGGCTTTTTCCGTCACGCAATTAACCCATAGGAGAATCAATTATGTCAGAACCTTTTGTAGGTGAAATTCGCATGTTCGCCGGCAATTTTGCTCCGCGCGGCTGGGCTTTTTGCGACGGGCAATTGCTGGCGGTTTCGCAAAACGACGCGCTCTTTAGTTTGCTCGGCACCATATACGGCGGCGACGGGCGGACGACTTTTGGCCTGCCGGACATGCGCGGTCGCATTCCGATTCACGCCGGTTCTGGTCCAGGGCTTTCCCCTCGTCGGCTAGGCGCAAAGTTTGGCTCCGAAAATGAAACGCTTACAGTCAATCAACTGCCTTCTCACACGCACCTTCTAACTGCAACTACAAGCGCATCTACCACCCGTGATCCAGTTGGCAACGGCTTGGCCCAGGGCTTCGGCGACGTCTACACGGATCAACTTGACCCGGCAAATATGAATGGAGCGTCTATCACCAATGTCGGCGGCTCAAGATCACACACAAATTTGATGCCTTATCTCTGCATTAATTTCATTATCGCCTTATTCGGCATTTATCCGTCCAGACATTAACGCAAAACAAAAAGGAAATAAAGATGTCAGAACCTTTTACCGCTGAAATACGCATTTTCGCGGGGAACTTTGCGCCGCGCGGCTGGGCGTTTTGCAACGGCCAATTGCTGCCAATTGCGCAAAACACCGCTTTGTTTTCTCTTATCGGCACGACTTACGGCGGCGACGGTCGCACGACGACGGCATTGCCCAATCTACAAGGTCGTGCACCAATGCACCCTGGTCGCGGCCCGGGCTTAACTTCGCGCCGCTTGGGACAAAGAGGCGGAGTCGAGCACGTTACCCTCTCCGAAGCGCAAATGCCAAATCACACGCACCAGCTTCGAGCTTCGCAGGAGGACGGGGATTCTCTCACCCCAAGCAGCGCCAGACTGCCGGGCGCCGGGAATGATATGTATCGGTTTCCTACTGGCGTATCGACCGGCGCTATGGCCACGCAATCTTTGCCTTCAACCGGAGGCTCTCAGGAGCACAACAACATGCAACCTTTCCTGACTATGAATTTCATCATTGCTCTTGTTGGGCTGTATCCGTCACGAAGCTAACGATCGAATTGGCGTCATGGAGTTTTGGAATCTTGGAATGGCGACTAAGCTCGGACAATGATCGAGCTTGTGCATCAATCCAATAATCCATTACTCCAACGCTCAATTTCACAACACGCTCAAAACTTAATTTTGAGAGAGAACAGATGTTAGATAAAATCAAAAGCGTTGATTTCGCACAGCACTTGGGCGGCGAATTTATGATTTACAAGGAAGGCATGGCCATGCCCGTCAAAGCTGAGCTTGCCGAGGTTTCGGTTCACCACTCCGATTTCGCAACCGATACAAGCGACGCGGCGACTAAAATCAAGCGCGGCTTTTCTATCATTTTGCGCGCTTCCAAGGGCTCATCTCTGCCGCAAGACATGTTCACTATTGAGAACAAAGATGTTGGCAAAATAGACGTTTTCCTGTCGCCGATTGAAGACGACAAAGAAGAGCGACCTCAATTCGAAGCGGTTTTTAACGCGGATCATTCCGCAGCTTTGGAATAATTCTCAAGTATAGACGGAGATAAAAATGGCGCATCGTTTCAAAAGTTCTGATTTTGGCCCACTGATTGGCGAGAGTTTTCATATTCAAGTCGAAGGCAGGAAACGGCCAGTCACGGCGGATTTAGTCGAGGTTAAAATTCATCAATCAGATTTTGCGCATGATACAAGCCACGGCGCAAGCCTGCCTAGACGCGGCTTCTCACTGCTTTTTCGGACGGCAAAATCGCACAAGCTGGAACAGAACACTTACACGGTCAAACATAAGAAACTCGGCAAAGGCCAGCTTTTTTTAACGCCGGTTGATCTCGAGCACGGCGGGAGGCAGTATGAAGCGGTTTTTAATTTCACCCCGAATATAGCGCATGACGAACCCCATATGCTTGAAGTCCAGGAAACCGGGACCATGCCGTTGATCAAATTGGAGAAGCCGAAATCATCTGAAAAAGAAAAATATTAGTCACAAATGGATTTGACTTTTCGCCCAATCACAGAATCCGACAGTGCTTTTTTGACGCGAGTATACGCCAGCACGCGCGAAATGGAGCTTGCCGCCGTGCCCTGGACGCCGCAGCAAAAAAGCGAATTTTTGCAACAACAGTTCGACGCACAGCATCAATACTATATGGAGCAGTTCAAACAAGCGCGGTTTCAAATAATTTTGCTGGATGGCGAACCTGTCGGTCGGCTCTATATTGATTATCGT
Organism: uncultured Deferribacteres bacterium; assembly: GCA_964014485.1. Lineage (GTDB taxonomy): Bacteria > Zhuqueibacterota > Zhuqueibacteria > Zhuqueibacterales > Geothermadaptataceae > CAXHAT01. The sequence continues at coordinate 16,432 of CAXHAT010000121.1, read as the reverse complement.
GAGAACGAAATTCGCTTGATCGACATCGCCTTGCTCACGGAGCATCGCGGCAAAGGGCTGGGCAAAAAATTGATGAAAGATATTCTCGCTGAGGGCCAAAACAGGAATGCGCCGGTCACTATCCACGTCGAAAAAAATAACCCGGCCATGCGGCTTTATCATCGACTTGGATTTGAGAAGCTCGAAGATCAAGGCGTTTACGATTTGATGGAATGGCGACCAAAGTGAAGCTGAGGAATTCAAAGGAACTTAAATGCTAAAACTGGACGATTTTACCCAATACATCGAACAAAACTTTTCTATCGAAGCGGACGATCAAACAAGGCTGGACGCGCGTCTCATTGAGGCTAAAGACTTGGGCCGCGACGACCGGGAGCATGTTTACGAACAAACGCGCCGACCTTTCTCTCTACTCCTCAAAACTGACAAGTCCGTTTTTCTTCAGCAAAAGCTTTACAAAATTTCTCACCAGGAAATGGGGGAATTCGGCTTGTTTCTCGTGCCTATTTACGATGAGCCGGACGGCTATGTCTATGAAGCGATGTTCAATTGATTAAGCCGCGCTTGCCAATCGAGCATTTCTCGAATGTAAAATCAGCTCTCGTCCTGAATGTTTTTCTGCTCATTTTTTATGAGGCGCATGTATTCCAACTGTATGTTTAAGGGGCGAAGAAGTTTTAACGCTCTAACGATCGCGTCAAGGAAGATGCGGCGTTTTGAGGACGGACCCTCCACCACATTTTTCTTTTCTGATAATAACTTCGCGTTTTTACGCTATAACCTGCTTTTTCGAAAACAATCGATCATCTAACACACGAGGGACTCTTATGGAGAAAAGGAGAGTATTTCGCAGTCACCGGCTAATTGCGCTTGCCATGACGGCGGTAGCGCTCACCGGTTTCAAAGGCGCGAGTGAGCAAAAAGGCGAATCCGCGGGCGTGGATTTGCTGACCTGGCGCGCCGAATTGCCGACGAAAGGCAGCACCGTTCAAAAAGATGTTTTCCCTGGCGTTAACGCCGTTTTCTTCGGTTCCGGCGTTCGTATGAATGCCAATCTTACGATCAAGCCGCATGTTGATCTTTCCGTCATTCAATTCAAACTCCCCCGAAAAAATCAATTTACTATAGAAAATGAACGCGTAGAATTCCTGAGCGGCGATTTACGCACACAGCTCGCTGATTTGCAAGCCGTGCAAGTCGATTTGGAAGGTAAGCAAACGCTTCTTGACGCAAGCTTTGCTGCTCACCCCAACGGCGGCCTTGGCGTCAGCGTGGCGGAGCATGATCCCTCGCGAACGTTAATTCTCAGCTTCAAAAACCATTTCAGCAAGCGTCGCATTTCCGACAACAATGCGGAAAACGCAGGCGATCGCGACTTGAAGCTGCAAGCCGTGACTATGGAAGCGACCAAGATCGACGAAGTCAAGCCGGACACAGACAGCGACGGCGCTGCGACGCCCGGCGAGACCATCAAGTACACGGTCAAAATCAAAAACACCGGAAATATGGATGCAACCGGCGCCGAGTACGCGGATTTGATCGACGCCAACACGACGTATGTCGCTGGATCGCTGAACACGACGCCGCTGGCGCAAAACGAATCTTTCACTGTTCTAGAAGACACGCCAACCGCACTCAGCCTTGACGGCGTCGACCCGGACGGAGACAATCTGACGTTCAGCTCAACGACCTCGCCGACGAAAGGCTCTATAGGCGCATTCACGCAAAACCCGCCGAACAATGCAAGCGTGACTTATTCACCCAACGCCAATGAAAACGGCCCTGATACTTTTAAATTCAAAGTTGTCGATGATGACGGCAATGAAGAAGAAGGGACGGCGGATATTACAATCACCCCGGTCAATGACGCGCCGACGATAACTTGCGGCGGTAATCAGACGCACAACAATACAGACGGCCCGGCGATTACTGTGAACGGCTGGGCGACAGGTATCACAACCGGCCCCGCGGATGAATCAGGACAGACGCTTTCTCTGATTATCAGTAATAACAACAATGCGCTCTTCAGCGCTCAGCCCACCGTTAATTTGACCAACGGCGACTTGAGCTACACGCTTTCCGGCATGGCGGGCATAGCAACCGTCTCGGTTCAAGTTCAGGACAACGGCGGCACGGCCAACAGCGGGGTTGATCTTTCGGCGCAATGCTCTTTTGACGTGCAGGTGAACGGCCCGCCCGTCGCGGTGGACGATCCCAACGGCGGCTTGCCCGCGAACAGCACGACGGCGCACCCCTATCACACAGCCATCAACACGACACTTAACGTACCTGACGGCGCGAACGATCTCTTGGCGAATGACGCCTTAGGCTTTCCCGTAGCGACGATTTCCGCCTTTGACGCAACATCTACGCAGGGCGGAACGGTGGTTGTCAACGCAAACGGCAGTTTTTCCTACACGCCGCCTTCCGCAATTTTTACGGGAACGGATCAATTTACCTACACGCTTCAAAATACGGCGGGCAGCAGTGTTGGCACGGTTACAGTAGCGGTCGGCTTGAGACCAGACGCTGTCGCCGACGCGTTCACAGCGACGGGAAATATTGCCATTGAACATAGCGCCGGAGCGATTCATGCCAACAACGGCTCAGGCGTGGACGGCGGAGATCAAATCGACGTCACCCTCGTTAACGGCTTGTTAGCCAACGTAGGCTCAGCAACCGCAACGACTGCAACCGGTCGCGGCGGCGTAACTGGTTTCGTTACCTTGAACGCGGACGGCGGCTTCACCTACGATCCGCCCCCAGGCTACGAAGGCGGCGACTCTTTTACCTATGCCGTTGGCAACGGTTTTGGTAATTCCTCAAATGCGACGGTAACGATCACGGTTTCCGACATGGCCTGGTTTATCAGCAACAGCGGCGGCGGAAATAATCGCGGCACGTTTAACGATCCCTTTACAAGCATCGCCAGCTTCAACACGGCAAATGCAGGAACCGGCGCAGTGCCCGATCCCAAAAACGGCGATCACATCAGTCTGCAAAGAGGAAGCGGCGCATATTCCGAGACCGACGGCATTAATCTGCGGAATTCGCAAGAATTGATTGGCGAAGCCGTAGCTTTTAACACCGAGTTCACGGCTAACGCCAACAGTATCAGTGCATACGCGACTTTCGCAAGCGGCACAATGGCGGCTCCGGTCATTTCAACCACAGGCGGAACCAATCACGGCGTTGATCTCGCCAGCGGCAACACGGTGCGCGGACTCAATGTGGGCAACACAACGGGCTTCGGCTTCAATGGCGGTGCAGTCGGCTCGCCAACAATCAATACGGTAAACGTGACAGGCACTGGCGGCGCGCTCAATATCTCGACCAGCGGGAGTTTTGGCTCGGCGGTTTCTTTCAATACGCTCTCTTCGACCAATGCTGCCGCGCAAGCGATTAATCTTGTCGGCGTATCAGGCAATCTGTTTGTGACTTCCGGGACGATCAGCAATCCGACCGGGACGGCGGTTTTGGTGAATACCGGCTCCGTGGCGATGACCTACCCCGGCAGCGTTACCAAGAACAACGCCGGACGCTTGATCGAGATCACCAACAAAACCGGCGGCGCCATCACCTTCAGCGGCGCACTTTCCAATAGCGCAGCGGGCGCAACAGGCATAAACGTCTCGAACAACACGTCCAGTCCTGTAACATTTAGCGGCACTTCGAAAGTCCTGAATACAGGCGCGAATATAGCCGTGACGGTGACCGGCAACGCGACCACGACAGTCACCTTCTCCAATGGCGGCTTGGACATCGACGCAACCAGTGGAACCGGCTTCAGCGCCACGAGCAATACCTTTGGTGCGCTGAACGTCAGCGGCAACGGTAATTCTATTTTGACAACGACGGGAACGGCGCTAAATGTCACTAGTACCACGATTAATCCCGGTCTGACATTCGAAAGCATCTCTGCAGGAACCGGCGCAAGTGGACCGGCAAATGCAATCGTGTTGAACACGACAGGCTCTAACGGCGGCTTGACCGTCACAGGGGATGGCGGCGGCGTCACCCAGGGCGGCAACGCTTCCGGCGGCACGATCCAAAACACGACAGGCGACGCCATCGACGTCGACGACTCGCGGGCGTTGAGCTTGACGGATATGAACATTCTCGATCCTGGCGGCGACGCCATCGATATGGATGAAGTAGACGGGACTTGCCTGCTCGATCAGCTCACAATTACCGACGTTGATAATGCCGGCACAAGCGCCATCGTTGCTCATAACTTCACCGGGACTATGGGACTGAACCTGACAATCGATAATTCGTTTTTCAACAACTCAACCACCGGGCAATCGCTCGTGCTCGTACAGTTCCGAGGCAACATTGGTACAACGACGGTGAACGTGGAAGACAGCCGCTGGAATAACAACGATCCGGCTTCGTTTCAAATTGACGCATATGAAGGCAGCGGCACGCAGACCTCTGGAACGCTCAACCACAATTTCACCAACAACCTTATCGAGAATTCGACAGCGGTTGGCACAGGTGATACCAATCATTCGAATGGAGGCTCTGTTGTTGCGACATTTGTCATTTCGAATAACACATACAGGGATTTAGCGAAGGCAGGGAACTTCAATGCCGGTCTTTTGAATGCAGGCTACGGCGCATCAACAGTCAGCGGCGGCACATCGCTGGACTTGACGATTTCCGGGAACTCACTTTCTGCTACAAACGCCTCCAGCATCGATCATCGTCGCGGAATCAATATTGTCAATGAGCAATCAACAACCGTCACGTCGATGGATTTACTCATTGATAACAATACGATTGATGACATAGGCAACCGGGAAGCGCTGTACATCTCAAACCGGTCTACGGTCACGACCTTTGACGTCACCATCACGCGCAATGATTTCGGGACCGGCGCAATATCAGGTACCACGGCCAATAACATTGGCGGCACGCGGGATGGCGTCTTTATCGAAAATCGGTCTGGCACGATGAATTTGCTTATAGGCGGCAGCGTTGCCAATGGCAATGACATTCGCTCGGACAACACCGGTAACGCCAACAGTGGTGACCAGATTATGGAAGTTGAATCTGATGACACTAGCATTATAAACGCAACCGTGACGAATAATAATTTCGCAAGCTCGAGTTCGGCCCCGGTTACTTTTCAGACTCTCGACACTGCGAGCATTTGTCTGGATTTGAAGAATAACACCTGCGCCACGAGCGCAAACGAGGAATGGGTCCTGGATGAGGCTTCCGGCAGTACGATTCAAGTTGAAGGGAGCGGAACTGGCGCCGTGACAGAAGCACAAATGCAAGGCGCTCCACACAATAACACTGGAAATTTTGTTTTCCCGGACCAAACAGTCTCAAACAATAACAACGCGAATTGTACTGAGCCTAACTAATCACACTGACAGCGAAATGTTGATCAAATTATTTGGAGAAAACTCAATGAACAATAAAAATGCATTCAAGATCGCCCTGCTGTCGGTGTTGCTCGCTTTTACCGTAGCGAGCCCGGCCCTGGCGCAATTTCCGAGTACGCCGATGACTATCGGCACGATCAATCCCGGCGACAGCATCGTCGTTTGCTTTGAAGTCACCGTAAATAGCGGCCTCGCCCCTTCGGTGATGGAAGTGTGCAACCAGGGCACGGTTTCCGGGACAAATTTTTCCGATCTCAATACGGATGATCCTGACGACGCAACAAGCAGTGCCGATCCGACTTGCACTGAGGTCAAACAAGGCGACGTCGGCGTCACGGCAATTTTGTCTCCCGTCGACGGCTGCGGTCTGGGTAACGCCGAAACTGTGCAAATTCAAATCATGAATTTCAGCACCGTGCCAGCGAGTAATTTCGACGTGACTTTTGAAGTCACCGGCCCCGTTGGAACCGGCCCTGTAACGGAATCTTTTGCCGGCACGATTGCCGCAATGAGCTCGGCTACGCATTCGTTCAGCACGAGTGCAAATCTTTCGACCAGCGGAAGTTACACCGTCACTGCGTCGACTGATCTTACCGGCGATTCCAACTCCAGTAATGACTCGTTTTCCGAAAACGTCGACAATTTCGATGAACCGACCGTTACCGCAGGCTCGACGGCGACTGGCGATGGCATGTGTGTCGGCGAAACAGTCGGCTTGACGGCAAACGTCAGCGGCGGGCAAGGGCCTTTCACTTTCGACTGGACGCCCACGACGGGACTCGACGATCCTTCCGCCCAAAATCCCAACGCCAGTCCGGCGGCGACCACAAGTTACACCGTTGAAGTCACCGACGCGAACGGCTGCACTGATACGGATCAAGTTACCGTCACGGTTTTCGATTTCGTTTTTCTGGCTGACGGAGATTTTGTATTGAACAAAACCAAGCATGAAACGCCTGAAGGAAGCGTTTTTTCAAATGGCGACATTACTGTCGAAAAAGGCGATCCCAGCGAGTATGACGTGAATTTCACGGCGGTCGGCGAGATCGAAGTTGAAAAGGAAAACACCATTAATGGTGATCTCGAAGCGTCGAGCCTCGACATTTCCGGCGACGCCACGATCAACGGTTCGCAAACCACCATTTCGGTGAGCGCAATCACGCTTGGGAGCAAGTCTTTCTCAGCCGGCGGCGCAAATCACACCGTGCCGGAAGAAGGTTCGCTTAGCCTCGCCCCAGGCACTTACGGCGTGCTGACGTTGGAAGACAAAGCGACAATTCAACTCTCCAGCGGCGAGTACTTTTTTGAAGAAATCCGCTACGAAGAAGAGGAGGCCGTCTTTGATCTCGACGTTTCCGGCGGCCCAATCGCGATCAATGTCACCGACAATCTTGAACTTGGCCCGGAAGTCGAAATCCGCTTACCTGACGACGAAGACGACAGCGACCAGGTTCTCTTTTGCACACTGCAATCCGACGAATTGGAGTTAGGCAAAGAAGCGTATTTTCTCGGTACGCTCCTGGCGCCGAACGCCGACGTTGTTCTCAAGAAAAACACGCAACTGCGCGGTGCGATCTGCGCGAAAAGTATCGAAATCGAGCGCGACTGTCTTTTCATTGGCCACAACTCGCCGGGCGCGCTGCTTGGCCCTGGCAACGCAAAAATCCCGGTCAGTGTTGAAGCCATTGCTGAATTGAGCAGCGCAACGCCAACGGAATATGCGCTGCACCAAAACTACCCCAATCCGTTCAACCCGAGCACGCAGATTCGTTTCGCTCTGCCGCAATCGGGCGAGGTTTCGCTGCGAATCTTCAATAGTGCAGGCCAACTCGTCCGCACCCTCGTCTCCGGCGAATATTCACCAGGGCTTTACAACGTCACCTGGGACGCGCGCGACGACGGCGAGCGGCCGGTCGCCAGCGGTTTGTATTTGTACAGATTGACCGTGAACGATTTTGTCCAACAGAAGAAGCTTATGTTGATGAAGTAGGTCGGGTTGATTATGAACTGAGTTTTGAAAGCGCGGTCTGAATACAGGCCGCGCTTTTTTTGTAGACGGATTTCTCGGACAAAAAACCAGCAAGGTTAGCTCAAACCAAGCTTTCTTTTTGAAGCGCGGCTGACCGGCAGGATTGTTTTAGAAGCGTTTCGCATTTGAACGCGGTATGCGCCCGCTCCGCTGCGAATGAATTCGCCGAGATAATTCAAATTAATGACGGTCGAACGATGAACGCGGACAAAATCATCCGTAGGGAGCTTCGATTCCAGAGCGTTCAAAGAATCTGTGATCAGGAAATGTTCCCGCTCAAGGTGAACTTCGACATATTTGTCGGCGGCGCGAAAAAAACAGATTCGATCCACATCCACAAAACGGATGCGGTCACCAATCCGAACCTGTAAACGTTTTAAAGGCTGAGTACTGACAGCCGCAAGCAAGGCGTCAATCTTTTCCTGCGTTGAGTTGGAAGCCGCTCCATCTTGATTATCGTACAATCGGCGGAGTTTTTGAATGGATTGCGCGAGCCGTTCAGGTTCAACGGGTTTAAGCAAATAATCAACGGCTGTGGTTTCAAACGCCTTGAGCGCATATTCGTCGTAGGCGGTGACAAAAACAATAATGGGAGGATGATTCAGCCGCTCAATCACTTCGAACCCGTTCAACTCGGGCATTTGAACATCGAGAAAAACCACATTCGGTCGCAATTGCTCAATTTTTTGGATCGCTTCAAAACCGTCGTTAGCAGAACCAACAATTTCAACAACTCCTGAGTGCGGTTCCAGCAATCGCCGCAATCGTTTGACCGCTAGTTCTTCGTCATCCACCAATATTGTTTTGAATTTCATAGCGGAATTTTCACCGTTACTTTGAATCCATCGTCGTTTTCCAAACTCAGCAAATGCTCTTCACTATAGGCCAACGATAATCTATCCTTCACCGCTGTAAGCCCGAATCCTTCCGTTGTCTCGGTTTCCTGAAATCCGTTGCCCGAATCGCAAATTTCAATGTTACAAAACCCGTTGCTACGCGAACAATTGACATAAATCTTGCCGCCTGATCGCGTGTCTGAGATTCCGTGAATGATACAATTCTCGACCAAAGGCTGTAATAACAGGCCGGGAATTTCAGTTTCGCCAAGCTCTTCTTCCGCTGCAATTTCAAATGTCAGGCGTTTCCCCAATCTGACTTTTTCTATGTCCAGGTATTGCCGAATTGTCTCCAATTCTTCGGCTAACGTAACGAATTCCTTGTTGCTCGCATCCAAAGTATGACGGAAAACGTGCGCAAGTTTTTGCACCATTTCCTCGGCCTTGGTCGGATTTTCAGGAATCAAGCTGGCGACGGAGTTGAGCGTATTGAAGAGAAAGTGCGGGTTGATCTTCGCACGAAGCGCTTCAAGCTCGGCTTTGGTTTTCAAACGCAGCAGGCGCTGCTCGTTGATTTCCTTTGCCGCCAGTTTCGCCGCCGCTTCATGGAATCTATCGTGCAAGACAAAGTAGCTTGTGACGATAACGCCGAAAATGACGGCAAGAAAAATATTCGTCGTCAAAAGGTCTGCAAAATTCTCGATCACAGCCTGTTCTTGCCAGATCGCTTTCAACAAGCCGACGGCGATGATCGTACCTAAAACGCCGCCAAATACGAAAGAGCCGGTGAGGAAAGCGCCCTTTTTTAGAACGGTCGGCGCCGTCGTTGCGTTGGTCAACTGGATGAACAGAAATATGGACATGCCGATAGCGAACGAGAAGATAAAATTGATCGCAAAGTTCAACAGCAAGTCACCTGTTTTCGAACCAGTTGAGAGCCCTGTCAGCAATAAGGCAATCACGGCGCAGACGCCTGCAAGCGTCAACAGGTTCCGTCGTTGAAAGCAAGGCGACAAACGGCGCACAATTGTATTCTTCAATTCGTTCATCGACGTCAAACTCATGCGGCGGGTTCAAGGACCGCCGTCTTTTTGCTTCGTGAAAATTTAGCGCGATAATATCGAATCCAAACCGTCAGTCCAATCGCGCCGATTGCCGTCGGCCAGAGCCAGCGCAGAATCGGCGGCATGAATGTAAAATTCTGCACGGAAAAAGCCGTCACGGCTGCGATGTATGAACCTACCATGCCGCCCATGTGATCGAACCACCAGGCGTTTTTTTCGAGCGAGGGACGTGCAAGCTTGCGCACGTCGCTGCCAATGCCGACGCCGCCCAGGACGCCGAATGTCAACAAAATTGCGGCAAATCCGAAATTATCGCTCACAATCAAACTCACGCCCCAAACGGCCATGCCCGCGCATACGGCAAGCGCAGCGAGAGCGACGCTCCAATCGAGACGCTCCGCTTTTTGACCTTTGTCCGGGCGTTTTCTGCGCAGCACGCGGTAGCCGGAAAAGGCAAAATAATAACTGAAAATCGCGATAAAAAACAGAAACAGGTTGGGTCGATAGAAAGTGAGCAAAATCGCCGATACAGCCACAACCGTCATGGCGTACAAGTAATAAATTCCCCATTGGCGGTGCGTCTTCCCGCCCTTTTTGACGATCATCACAACCGGCGCGATAAAAAAGGCCCCAAATCCGGCGGCGATGTGCAGCCAAAGTATTCCCGTCATCAATTTCTCTAACATTTTCATCTCCTTCATTTTTCACTGAATGGCAGGCTGTCTGGCGAGAAATGTACGGCGGGAAGGACGTTTCTTTACACGCGGCCTGATAAATGGCAGAATGAGGGAGACGAACGGTCTTTTGAGCAGATTAAAGGTATTTCCAGTTTCTCACTTTGCCTTCGGACAGCCACGCAACGGTTGTCGTCAACCGCTTATCGCGCGTTTTTTCAGTCTTGGCTTCAGTAATCCACTCAACGTATTCTTTTTTGTTGCTGTAACTAAATTCTTCGAAGGTTTTCAGCGCTTGCGGATTTTGACGAATAGCGTCCAGCATAAATGCGGGTATTTCCAGCTCTTTTTTCGCGTTCTTTTTCTTAGTCGCGGGTTTGGGAGTTTGAATGTTTTCATCGTTCAACTTCACGGCTTCCAGAATGTACGCCTTCAAGATTGCTTCATCGGGCAAATCAGAAATCCGGGTGATTTTGCCAAAATGCGCCATCGCCGTATCGCCAATTTTCACAAGCAGTTTCCGATCGTCCTTGAGAAGCGTTCCTTTCCAGAAGCCAAAAGTACAGTGGTTTTTGAAAGCGGACATGTTGCAGAGCATGCCTTTATAATCAAAATGCGGGAACCGCCATTTCATCGTCTCTTCCACCTCAGGACAAGCGTTATGAACGACTTTGCGCAAGTGTTCGAGGATCGGTTTGGCGAACGGCTGCGCATTTTCAATGTAGCCGCCGACGCGGGGGTCTTTTTTACCCATCAGGATTTTCCCTGTTTGTTGGATTTTACGAAGTGCTGATCAACCGATGCATAAAGAAGCCGCGAGCAAGGCGCAACGAATTGCAGACAAAATTATGAGTTCGCTTGAGTGAAGCAGCGTTCCGAAAATTCAGCTGCACCAGTACGTCATTGGAACGCGCTTGGCTTGACTCTTTGCTCTAAATTGCTCATATAAAGCTTTGGCAAAAACAGATTCCATTTATCATAAACAGGAGTGTCTAATCCATGGCCAAACGAACCGCCGCGCCCAGCCGCCGCGCTGTCCTCGTCGACGCTTGCCGAACCCCTTTTCTGAAATCCAACACCGATTTTGCCGACATGACAACTTACGATCTTGGCCGCATGGCGATCAAAGGGTTGCTTGATAAAACGCAAATCGAGAAGGAAAAAATCGATCAGGTGATCATGGGCACGGTCGCGCAGAATCTGGCGACCAGCAATGTGGCGCGTGAATCCGCGCTGGCGGCAGGCATTCCCCGCTCCACCCCGGCACACACCGTAACGATGGCCTGCGTTTCCGCCAACGCCGCCATTGCCAATGCCATTGAATTGATTCAGTCAGGCCAAGCGGACGTCGTTATCGCCGGCGGCACGGAAAGTTCGTCGGATGTGCCGATCCAGTTTCGCAAGAAATTCAGGAAAAAGTTGGTCGAGACGCAAAAATATAAAAAAGCCTGGGATTATCTGAAATTCTTGCGCGGTCTGCGTCCCGCCGATCTTCTGCCGGACGTGCCGTCAATTTCGGAATACTCAACGGGTCGGACGATGGGCCAGGACAGCGATCGCATGTCCGCAAAATACGGCGTGACGCGCGAAGAGCAAGACGAATACGCAGCGCGCTCTCACACGTCAGCGGCCAAAGCGGCTGAAAACGGTTATTTCGATGATCAAATCATGCCGACGCGCATTCCGCCCAAATTCGCCAACATCGAAAAAGACAACGGCGTTCGCGGCGATACGACGGTTGAAAAGCTGGCAAAGCTGCGGCCGGCTTTCGTCAAGCCTTACGGCACGCACACAGCAGGAAATTCATCATTTTTGACCGACGGCGCCGCCGTTTGTCTCCTCATGTCTGAAGACGTCGCAAAGGCGCTTGGGTACAAAGCGAAAGCGGCTTTTCGCGGCTATGCTTTTACGGCGCAAGACCCCGGCGAAGAACTTTTGCTCGGCCCCGCCTACGCTACGCCAAAAGCGATAAAAAAGACCGGCGTCCGCTTTAACAGCATCGACGTTTTCGAATTTCACGAAGCCTTTGCCGGACAATTATTGGCGAATTTAAATTGCTTGAATTCGACCGAGTTCGGCAAAAGCAATTTGGGAAGGCGCTCAAAAGTCGGCGAAGTGCCGATGGAAAAACTGAATCTCTGGGGCGGTTCTTTGTCAATCGGTCATCCCTTCGGCGCAACCGGCGCGCGTCTTGTCGCAACCACGGCGGATCGCTTAATCAAGGAAGACGGCACGCTCGGACTCACCGCTTCCTGCGCCGCCGGAGCGCACGGATGCGCTATGATTCTTGAAAGATTGAACTAATCCAAAATTGGAGTGCAGAGCTTGCCTTGCGATTCCGCCAAAAGGATGGAAAGCAAAGCAAGCTTTGCACTCCTTCGCGATACTCTATTTCCAGATTTAATGACAAAGAACTGACGAGAGCTTTTCAAAAAAATATGATTCATCTTGAACCCGCCAAGCTTTCTGACAAACCCCGAATCATTGAGATTCTTTCAGAATACAATATGGGAAATTTCGGCCACGCCGAGCGTAACGCTATGCCGAAAATCGAACATTTTACAGTTGCAAAAGTTGACTCGCGAATCGTCGGCTGCGCGGCTTTTTTGCTTGACGGCGAAAGTAAGTTGACCATCAACAATCGTCAGGCCGAGACCGGCTCGTTGGCTGTGATTCCGGAATTTCGCGGCAAGGGCGTCGGCTATCAATTGCAAATCGCTCGTATGAAGCGATTGGTTGCGATGGGCGTGGAGCAGCTTTTCACCGAGACCGATACGCCGCAAAACATCAACTGGTACTGCCGCAAGTTTGGCTACAAAAAGCTGCACACACGCCGCAAGGAAAGCGACTTTGGAGACCCTGCGATTGATACGTTCACACTGCTCGAAGCCGATCTCAAGAAATGGCGCGACCAGCGAAATCTAAAGCGCCTGATTGACAGCCGAGACGATCTCGACGTCGATTGGTTTGCCGAGGAAGGCTTTGGCGATTTGTCAGAGATTCGCCCAGTACTCGATCAAAAATTGATCATCACCGCAGCAATCACCGGCATGGTGCCGCGCAAGGCGGATTCGCCGCATGTTCCGATCACACCGGAAGAAATCATTGCGGACGCCGAAGTCTGTTTCAATGCTGGCGCGGCGGTTCTGCATCTTCACGCCCGCGACGGTGAAGAAAACCCGACGTACAAAGCTGAGGCCTACAAAGAATTTGTACCTGAAATTCGACGGCGCTGTCCCGGCGTGATCATCAACATCACCACGAGCGGCCGCGATTTCAACACGTTCGAAGCCCGTTCCGAAGTTCTGAATTTGACCAGCGACTCGAGACCTGACATGGCCAGCCTGACGTTGGGCTCAAACAATTTTCCCAAGCAAGCCAGCGTCAATTCGCCGGAAATGATTCAGGGACTTGCTCAAAAAATGCTCCGAGAAGCCGTCAAGCCAGAGTTGGAAATCTTCGAAACCGGCATGATCAATTATGGCAAATATCTCAGCAAAAAAGGCTGGCTCAAACCGCCTTTTTATTTCAATTTTCTGCTCGGCAGTCTCGGAACGATTCCGGCGCGACTTATAGATTTGGATCATTTGATTGCAACGCTGCCGGAAAATGCCGCCTGGGGCGCGACGGGCGTCGGCGGATTTCAACTCCCGATCAACCTGGCGGCGATTATAAAGGGCGGGCATGTGCGCGTCGGTCTGGAAGACAATCTCTATTTTGACTCTAACCGCACACGGCTCGCAACAAACGAGCAATTGGTCAAAAGATTGGCGAGTTTTGCCAAAGAAATTGGCCGGGAGATTTCTTCCCCCGAAGAAACCCGGCGCACTTTGAATTTACATTAACGTGACGTCGGGGCGCAATGCGTCGCGCTCCGATCTAACCATTTAAACGACAAAATTGTACATTTTTCGTCATTCTCGCGCAGGCGGGAATCTAAAAGATCAGAATTTCACCCAATATTTTTTAGAGAAAAGAGGAGTTTTGATGTCAGCGACAAGAATTGAAAAGGACAACGAAATCGCCGTTCTCTGGCTCGACCAACCCGGTCGTCAATACAATGTTATTTCTCCCGATTTGTTTGAAGAATTTGAGAAGGCGATTGACGAATTGGAAAAAGACGACGAAGTTAAAGCCGTCGTCATTACCAGCGGCAAAAAAAACGGCTTTATCGCCGGAGCGGACATTGAATTTTTCCAAAAAGTGACCGAGCCGAGCGAGATTGAGACGATGAATAAGAACGGCAACGCCATGCTCGACCGCATGGCCGAATCAAAAAAGCCGATTGTGGCGGCGATTCACGGCCCGGCATTGGGCGGCGGCATGGAAGTCGCGCTGGCCTGCCATTACCGCGTTTGCACGGACGATCCGAGCACGGTGATGGGACAGCCCGAGGTGAAATTGGGCTTGCTGCCCGGCGGCGGCGGCACCCAGCGCTTGCCCAAACTCGTCGGCGTGCAGCGCGCGCTGGAATTGATGACAACCGGCAAAAACGTCTACCCTTATCCCGCGAAAAAAATGGGCCTGGTTGATATGGTCACCCATCCTTACGCCTTGCTTGACGCCGCGAAAGGCGCGGCCAGGATGCTGCTGAAAAAACAATTCAAGCGCAAAGACCGGCGGCCGGCGCCGTACAAGGTTTTGGAAAGCACCTCGTTCAGCCGCAACATGATTTACAAAAAAGCGCGCGAAATCGCCCAGAAGCAAACGCTCGGCAACTATCCCGCTCCGCTGAAGATTATCGACTGCGTGGAAGCGGCGATGGAAAAAACCGCGCAGGTCGGCAAGGATTTGGAGCGCAGCAGCTTCGTTGAATTGATGTTCACGCCGCAAGCGCGACAACTGATCAATCTCTTTTTCGCGATGACGGCGAAGAAGAAAAATCCGGCGCCGAAAAAAGTCAAACCGGTCAACAAAATCGGCGTTTTGGGCGCGGGCTTGATGGGCGCGGGCATCGCCCAGATCAGCGCGGACAAAGGCGTGGACGTTCTGCTGAAAGACGTGAGTTACGAAGCGCTCGGCAAAGCGGAAAAAGGCATTTGGCGCGATCTCCACCGCAAGGCGCGCAAACGCATCATCTCACGGTTTGAGCGCGACCAGATTTTCAGCCGCATCTCCAGCGTAATCGACTACAAAACCTTCCACAAGGCGGACATGGTGATCGAGGCGGTCTTTGAAGACCTCGACCTGAAGCACAAAGTGCTCGCCGATTGCGAAGAGGCGACGCACGAGAATTGCATTTTCGCCAGCAACACATCATCCTTGCCAATCACGGACATTGCCGCGAAAGCCAAACGCCCGGAGATGGTCGTCGGGATGCATTATTTTTCGCCCGTGCCCAAAATGCCGCTGCTCGAAATCATTGAAACGGAGAAGACGGCGGACTGGGTGACGGCGACGGCGTTCGAAGTCGGGATTCGGCAGGGCAAGACGGTGATCGTGGTCAAGGACGGGCCGGGGTTTTACACCACGCGCATTCTCGCGCCGCTGATGAACGAAGCCATTGAAGTGCTCTCCGAAGGCGCGGACATCAAAGTGCTGGATCGCGCCATGCGGCAATTCGGTTTCCCGGTCGGGCCGGTGGCCTTGATGGACGAAGTCGGGATTGACGTGGGCGCGCACGTTTCCGACATTCTCGCGCCGATGTTCAAGGCGCGCGGCGGCGAGCCTTCGAGCATTCACAAACAGATTTACGAAGCCGGTTTTCTGGGCCGCAAGAACGGCAAGGGCTTTTATCAATACGAACAATCCGGCAAGAAAAAGGGCAGAAAGAAGGAAGTGAATCTGGAAATTTACCGCTTCTTCGGCGGCCCGGCGCGAAAGGAACTGCCGAAAGGAGAAATGCAGGAACGTCTGTCGCTGATGATGATTAACGAAGCGCTGCACTGCTTGCAGGAAGGCATCATCAAATCCCCCGAAGACGGCGATCTTGGCGCGATTCTGGGTCTCGGCTTCCCGCCCTTCCTCGGCGGCCCGTTCCGTTACATCGATTCCCTCGGCGCGGACAAAATGCTCGACCTGTTCAAAAAATACCAAGACCGCTTCGGCGCCCGCTTCACGCCCGCGGAATTGTTGGAAAAGACGGTGAAAAAGAATGGGCGCTTTTATAGCTGAAACGAACCCAAGGCGCGGTATGGTTAAGATGTACGGCAGTCATGATCTACAGTAGATGTTTCTTGTACATGATTTTTTGAACCCTAAAGCAGGCGGTTTGCAAATGAATATATTAAAATTCATAAGCTTGAGAACTAACATTCCCCACTTCGAGAAAGCTGCTTAAGCTTTAATAAAAACAATACAATAGATCGCATTCGATGTAACTGTTCAGTCTCTCTCCCGACCTGTTAGATTTATTGAGTTTTTTAAAAGGAGACGTTTCTGCTCATGACGCCTTCGAGCAGTAGTTCGAATTGATTGATCCCCCTTTTTCTTG
>CAXHAT010000120.1:0-24601 GCA_964014485.1 uncultured Deferribacteres bacterium | reverse complement strand
GTAAGTAAAATATTGTTTATCATAGAGTTGAACAAGCTACGGATGGACACTAAATAGTTGTACTTGATTTGTCATGGAAAGTATATTAGCTTGTATTTTTGAGCTATCTTGCCTTTCCTTAAGAATCAAGGACGAATACAAAGGCGTCAATATGATCGCGAAACGAACTATCAGTGTGCCGGAGTGGCTAGAAGAAAACGAGATTCTCACTTTGTCTCTCTCTCATGCGACAACAAAATATGAATATTTTGCCAGCCGCGCACGAGTATTCAAGACTAAATACGGTTGCGATTTCAGAACCTTCAAAAAACGCATAGAAAAATCGGAAGATGAATCTTTTGTAGAATGGGACGACTTCATTGAATGGGAAGCGCTTGACGCCGCCGCGCAAGAGTGGAAAACCCGATATGAGGAATTGCGGGGATGCTTGATATCGTAGAGGCGCTGCGGCGCAGCCCGATTGTAAAACATGTACGGATCGCCGATCTAATCGACGAAGCTGCGGTAAGATATTTGAAATGCCGCGCTGAACTGACGGATGGATCATCCCTTCACATAAAAGAATCTTCAATCGCTGGCAAAAATAAATATTCCTACCATTGGCAGGATGCGCAAAATCAATTAATTGTCCGTTGGGATAACGCATCGCATCACCACCACCTTTCTACATTCCCTCATCATCGGCACGAGGCCGGAACCGTGCATGAAAACCCTCGCATTACAATTGACGAAGTACTAAACGAAATTGAAGCACGCTTCAAAGCTGCGGGATAATATTTGTAGTCCTACTGCGGAATCAAAGCCTTTGAGCGCCCTATGATACCTTCGCCGATCAAGAGATTTTTCCTTAACCTTGATTCAGGTGGGGAAATTAATCTGCGAGAACGCTGCTTTTTGTTGCATCCCGGCGTTCAAATTGTCTGAACTTAGCCAAACAAAAGCAGGGGAACAAGGCGCATCAAACAATTTGCGTTGTGCCAAAATGCCTTGCGCATCGCGGCATTCGTCACTAAAATACCAGAACTTTGTTTCGCGCTTCCTCAAATCCTGCACGTTTCGCAATGATTTTTCGCGTAAATTACGTCTTCCTTACCGCCAACCCAAACACCGGAGCTATCATTCATGTCCAGGAATATTTATGCATTGCTCGTCGGCATAAACGAATATACGCCCGAGGTTGGCCGTCTGGCCGGATGTGTGAATGACGTTGATAATTTTCACGCTTACCTGGCGGATCATTTCAAAAAGGACGCGCTCGCCGTTGAAATGCTGAAAGACGGCGATGCAACGCGCGACAATATCATCAAACAGTTTCGCTCTCATCTTGGAAAGGCGAGTTCCGGAGACGTGGCGATTTTCCAGTATTGCGGGCACGGCGCACGCTGGAGCGCGGCAAAAGAGTTTCACGAGTTTTATCCGGACGGCAAGGATGAAGGGTTGGTTTGTTTCGACAGCCGAACCGAAGGCGGCGCGTACCCTTTTGATCTGGCTGACAAGGAATTGGCGCTCCTGCTTTCTGAATTGGCGGCAAACGATCCGCATATTGCCGTACTACTGGATTGCTGTCATTCCGGCTCCGCCACCCGCGACGCCGATTCAATGACGCACCTCAAAACGCGACAAACGCACGAGGTCTTTCAAGAACGCCCGTTAGACAGCTATCTCGACGGCTATTATGCACAGCGAAAGAAAAAAGGCGCCGCGCTCTCCATCCCCCGCAGCAAGCACATCCTGCTCGCCGCCTGCGACCGCAAGCAAAAGGCGTTTGAAACCAAAGATCGCAGCGGTCTGTTCACCAGCATTTTTTTGAATGTGCTCGACAAGTCCGGCAGCGACATTTCCTACGCCGACCTGTTCATGCGCTGCAGGGCGGAAATGCGAAAAGAAGTGGACAACCAAACTCCGCAATTCGAGGCGCTTGAGCATTTTAACGCTTTTAGCGGCGTCTTCGGCGGCGAAGCTTCCCATGATGCACGGCGTTACAGTGTTTATTTTAAGAACGGCGACTGGACGGTTGACTGCGGCGCCTTACACGGACTGCCGACTGATCCGGAGAAAAATGCTGCGTTCGCGCTTTACCCGGAAGACGCCCAGGAAACTTTTGCGGGACGTGCTCAAACGATTCAGGTTGGTGCGCAGAAAAGCGAGTTGAAACTTGATTTTACCGGAGACGAATCAGCGCGCTACTACGCTGAAATGACGAGCCTGCCCGCCGCGCCGTTGCCGGTGTATGTCGATGGCGATGAACAGGGTAAAGAGGCGCTCCGAAAATCACTCAACCCGTCCGTCGGCGTCGAATTGACGGATTCGGCGCGAGGCGCGAGTTATGGCATAAGCGCGAAAAACGGCGAATTTTTGCTTAAACGACTCGAGCTCGATCAGCTTATTCAAGGCGTGAAAGGCGCAGGCTATTCTGAAGAATCAGCGCAGACGATGCACGGCGTCGTCAAGAAAGTGGCGCAGTGGGAAAGAAGTTTGGCGCTGCAAAACAAAAGCGCGCGATTGGATGCGTCACAAGTCGATTTTGTCTATGCTGAAGATAAGGACGACGGTCAGGAGCACATTTATCCGGAAGGAGAGATTGCGCTTGATTTCCGAAAGGTTGGAGAAGACTGGCCAGAAATTCGAGGAAAAATCAAAGTTCGCAATCGTACCAGTCAAGAGTTGCATTTTGTTCTAGCTTATTTCTCTCCCGCCTATGGCATTTATATTCTGCGTAACGATCCTGCACCTCCGGGCGAGAGCTATTTTACACTCTGGGGCGAAGATGAAGAAGACTACTTTTATCTCGACGATGAAGAAAACGAGATCATCGTGGACTTTAAATTGATTGTCAGCACCGAGCGTGTGGATGATTTTTTACTCACTCAGGACGAATTGGAACTCGGAGAATTCATCGAACTTGGCGGAGCGTCTCGCGGTGGGCTGGGCACAGTGAAGCCGAGGAGGAAAATCATTCGTCGCAATGATTGGTTCACCAAGAGCATGCGAGTACGCGTTGTCCGCCAACTCGATCAGGCAGGCGCGAACGATGCCGCTTTGGCGAATGGAAAAATCGTCATTAAGGGACACCCCAACTTGAAAGGCAATCTCAGCCTTGCCGCGGCTAAAACGGCCTCTCGCAGCGTGGGGGACGGTGATGATTTCTACAAGGCTTTTGAGCGGCAAGGTTTGCAGATGATGAACTTTGCTGGAACGCGCGGCGACAGCGAAAGCATTCTCGAAATCACGGATATTGAAAATGATGAAGCGCTGGCGGAGAATCCCTTGGAGATCGATCTGAATGTGCCCCTCGATGAAAATGAAGGCATTCTTCCGCTGGTCTACGACGGCGAGCACGTCATGCTGGGCGGGGACGTTCATAAGGACGACAGCGGAAACACGCACATCAGCATCGATCATATTCCCGAGGTTCCGGACAATCGCCGCAGCCTGGGCAAAGCGCTTAAGCTCTACTTTTTTAAGACGTACCTAAAGCACGACAATGTCAATCAATTGTGTTGGGTGGAGCTCAAGGACGACGGAACCGTAGCCCGGCGCAAGTCCGGCGTGGCTGAAAAAGTGAGCGAAGCGCAAAATGTTGCGGTTCTGGTGCACGGGATCATCGGCGATACACAGGTAATTGCGGAAGGGCTGCACCAAGCAAAGTTGAATGAAGATTTCGACTTGGTGCTTACGTTCGATTATGAAAACTTGAGCACGCCGATCAGCAAGACGGCGCTTGATTTGAAGAAGAAACTGGCCGCCGTCGGCTTTGGAAAAGATGACAACAAAAAGTTGACGGTTTTGGCGCATTCGATGGGCGGCTTGGCGTCGCGCTGGTTTATTGAGCGCGAAGGCGGCAATGCCATGGTGGATCATCTGGTCATGTGCGGCACGCCCAACAACGGCTCCCCTTTCGGCAAAATCGAGACGGCGCGCAAAATTTTCAAAATGCTCACCGGCGTGGCGATGAACTATATCCCGGCGCTTGTGCCTTTTAACGGCGCGCTTATGTTTTTACTGAATCGCTCGAAAAAGATCACGCCGACGTTAGAGCAAATGAATCCTTCTTCCGATTTCATGACCGAACTCAATAGCAGCGACGATCCGGGCGTTCGCTACACGATTCTGGCAGGGAATGTCGAAGAATACGAAGAGCCGTCAGATCAGTTCTTTCCCAAAATGCTGGCGAAAGCGGGACAAGGTATTGTCATGTCCGCGCTTTTTGGCAGCGGCACGCATGACATCGCCGTCAGTGTGGACAGCATTATTGACGTGAGCGACAAGCGCAACCCCGCGCCAAAGCAAGAGCGCATCGCTTGCCACCACTTGAATTATTTTATCTCAGAAGTTGGACAGAAGGCGTTGAAGGAAGTGAGTTGGTAACTCCAGTTTACTGCTGCGCCCCAATGGTAAATTTGGGAAAAACTTGTATCAATTGCCGCCGCCGGAACCGCTTGCTTCCGGGCCGCTGCGACCACGGCGAAATTTTATCTCATGGGTTTGTTGACCGCTTGTGCCATAAGCCGTTCCGACTTGCTGATCCAGTTCTTTGTCCTTGATGATCCAGACCTCATCTTCAACCGTTTCTTGCTCGGAAGATTGCCCGGGCATTAAATCGACAACGTGCGCTTCATCACCGTTCTCGTCTTGAACGTAAATGCCGGCTTCAAACTCACTTAAATTTACGAACGTTATTGTCCCTGATTCTGACGGCATTATCCACCTCCTGAAAGAGTTTTAGGATCTGATGTTACGCACGGACGGTCAGAGTCTGGGACAACTTTTGATTCTCATTAGCTCCGCTCTTCAGAACGGAGATTTTTGAAGACGGCTGTCCCATCTCTTCCGCCGCGCAGGCGCGGCGGAAGAGATGAAAATGAGCGATTCGTGCATCTCCGGGCTGAAGCCAGGCGCTAATGAGACGATAGTTGCTCCAAGATTCAGGATGTACGTTGCCGTGCGTAACACCATTTAGTATTTACAGATTTGCCGAATGTAGAGAAGATTTAACGAAGTCCAAGGCAAACCATCCCATGCGTTTGGGACGGAGATTGTGTCGAAATTCACTACCTGACACTTTGTATAGGGTTCTAAAACTGGCGAAAGAGGCCGGAATTGTCATGCTGGAAGCATCTTTTTTGATCCGACCCTTGAACTTTTGAGCATGATCTGCACTGGGCGAAAACAAAGATTCCTCCAGAATGACAAAACGCGGCCTTTAGACGGCCCGGAAACACAGTTTACAAAAAGTGTCAGGTAGAGAGTGTCGAAACGATCTATTTCGCAATTCAGAACAAAAAATAGCAGATTGATCAAATTAATGAGAACTGGCTTCTCGTCCAAAGCTCTTGTTTCTTTTGCAAGCGTCTTTGTTTTGTTAGTGTGCGCTTATCTCCAGCCGGCTTTGTCCAATAACAAAGTGCGATTCGAGCGTTTCGATTCCGAATTGGGGTTGTCGCAAAATACAATTCAGAGCATAATTCAAGACCGCAACGGTTTCATGTGGTTTGGCACCCAGGAAGGGTTGAATCGATTTGACGGCTATGCGTTTAAGACTTATACGCATGATTCACAGAACCGGGGAAGACTGAGCGATAACTGGATCGAGACCATTTTCGAAGACCTATCTGGAAACCTTTGGATTGGCACGCGTCGCGGCGGACTCAATCTGTTCAATCCGGTCAGCGAAAGCTTTTCGTATTTTCGTTATGATACGACAAATACGCGGACTATTAGCAGCGATTACATCCTGGCTTTTTTCGAGAGCAAGAGAGGAGAACTTTGGCTTGGCGCGTCCAATGGTCTCAATCGGTTTGAACCCGGAACCGGCGAATTTACACGTTTTTACTATGCCGCCTCTGACTCAAACAACGCGGCGCACAATTGGGTGGATGTCATTTACGAAGACCGCGACGGCGTTCTGTGGGTCGGGACAGAAAAGGGACTCAAGCAATTCGACCGCGCCGCCGAAGTTTTGCGACCTTTTCAATCTTCTTCGCCGCTTTTAAATCAAGCCTGGATAACTGAAATTGTTGAAGAACCTGCCGCAGGTGAGAAAATACTGTGGGTTGGTACAAGATCGGGCTTGTTTCGGATCGATCAAAAAAACGATAACATACGCCATTTTAAGCACGTCGCCGGTGATCCGAATAGTTTAGGCAGCGACAATATTCGCTGCATGTACCTCGATCAGGAACGAACGCTTTGGATTGGTACGCAAGGCGGCGGGCTTGATCGATTTGACCTCGATTCAGAGAAATTCACCCACCATCAACACGATCCCAAAGATCCGCAAAGCCTGTCGGTCAACGACGTCTTTTCAATTGCGCAAGATCGCTCAGGCGGGATGTGGATTGGAACCCGCGCCGGACTCAACCGCTTTGAGCATGAACCGTTTCCATTCCAGCATGTCCAAAAAGACCCTGAGAATCCGCGCAGCTTGAGCGACAATGCGATTTGGGCTTTCCACGAAGACGGCGACGGCGCGATCTGGGTGGGGACTTTGACTGGCGGGCTTAACAAATTTGACCAGAATGCAAATTTTCAGGAACAGTATCGACGGTCGGCGCAAACTGGTCGCGGGTTGAACGATAATTCCGTTTGGGCGGTTTTTGAAGACAGGGCTGGAACGCTGTGGATCGGCACGAGAAACGGCGGGCTGAACCAATTGGATCGCAGCACCGGAAATTTCCAAAATTTTCAACGCCTCGGAAACAACGCAAACAGTTTGAGTCACAATTGGGTGACATCCATTCACGAACGCGAAGCGGAACCCGGGGTGCTGTGGCTCGGAACCTGGGGCGGCGGCCTGAATCGCTTCGAACCGAAGACTGGGCGTTTCAAACACTTCCGACATGACGCCGCCAATAGCAAAAGTTTGGGTTCAGACGGCGTCTGGATTATTCACGAGTCGCTCGTCGAAAACGGAAGAATCCTGTGGCTTGGCACCGAAGCCGGTCTCAATAAATTTGACCCCGCAACCGAAGAATTCACCCGATTCAAGCACGATCCGGCGGACGACCGGAGCTTGAGCAACAATTCTGTCTGGAGCATTTATGAAACTCCCGACGGCGTGCTCTGGGTCGGCACCAACAGCGGGCTGAATCGTTTCGACCGCGAGTCCGGCGCGTTCACGCGATTTCGAAAAAAAGACGGCTTGCCGAACGAGGTCATCTACGGCGTGCTTGGGGACGATCACGGCAATCTCTGGCTGAGCACTAACCTGGGAATTATCAAGTTCAATCCTGAAACTGGAGAAATCAAGAATTACCAGGCGCGCGACGGTTTGCAAAGCAATGAATTTAACGCAAACGCTTGCCTTCTCACCCGCAGCGGAAAAATGTACTTTGGCGGAATCAACGGTTTCAACGTATTCTCGCCGGACAGTATTCGCGACAATCATCACGTTCCCCCAATTCAAATTACCGGACTCAAGCGCTACAACTCAGACATAGCCGAAGGGACCGCCATTGATGAAAAAGGCGTCGCGTATCGCGATGAGATCACACTCTCATACAAAGATGAAATTCTGACCTTTGAATTCGCGGCGCTCAATTATCGCAAGACGTTCAAAAATCAGTACGCCTTTAAGCTCGACGGCTTGAATGAAAACTGGATTCAACTCGGAACCGAACGACGAGCGACTTTTACCAGCCTTTCTCCGGGCTCTTACACTTTGAACGTTCGCGGCTCAAACGACGACGGCGTTTGGAACGAAGACGGCGCCAAACTCACGCTCATTATCACGCCGCCGTGGTGGCGCACGATGTGGGCTTACGCCTTTTATCTGCTTCTATTCATCAGCGCGATTTGGGGATATATTCGTTTCCGGACGCAAGCTCAGGCGCGCGAACTCAGCTTTAAGCGCCGGGAGTTGGAGCAAGAGCAAAAAGTCACCGCTGAACTGCGCCGCGTAGACAAACTGAAGGACGAATTTCTCGCGAACACTTCGCATGAATTGCGCACGCCGCTGAACGGCATTCTTGGCGTCACCGAGTCGTTGATTGACAGTTTTGAAGACGATCCGCCGGTAAAAACACGCTCCAATCTGCGAATGGTTGCCTCCTCCGGCAGGCGGCTGACGGCTTTAGTGAATGATATTTTGGATTTCTCAAAATTGAAAAGCCATGATTTGCAGATCGACAAGCGGCCCGTCGATATACGCGTGCTCACCGACGTTGTCATGAAGCTCAGCGAGCCGCTGACGAAGGGTAAGTCTGTTGCGCTCAAAAACGAAATTCCAGCGGATATTCCTGCGGCGGACGGCGATGAGAACCGTCTGCAGCAAATTTTGCATAATCTTGTCGGCAACGCGATAAAATTCACTCACGAAGGCTCCGTCGTCGTCTCGGCGATTCAAAAAAACGGTCGTGTTGAAGTCGCGGTCAAAGACACGGGAATCGGCGTTCCCGAAGACAAATTCGAAACGATATTCAAATTTTTTGAGCAAGCGGACGCTTCCACGGCCAGAGCCTTCGGCGGGACGGGGTTGGGGCTGGCGGTGACAAAACAGTTGGTGGAATTGCACGGCGGCGAAATCTGGCTCGAATCCAAAATCGGCGAAGGATCAACATTCAGCTTTTCCATTCCGGTTTCCGTGGGAAATGCAGCGCCGACCACAGAATCGCGGCTGGCCAGGGTTCGCGACGCCGGGGAGTTGCTTGCGCACGACGATCTTGCGAAATTGGAAAAGCAATTTCTTCTGGCGAACGAGCATGGCGATTTTAGCATTCTATTGGTGGATGATGAGCCGATCAACCAATTGGTTTTGGCTAACCATCTTTCGCAAACAAATTACGCTTTCACCCACGCGGCGGACGGGGAAGAAGCGTTGAAGTTGATTGACTCAGGCAAACGTTTCGATCTTGTTTTGCTCGACGTTATGATGCCGAGAATGTCAGGCTACGAAGTCTGCCAGAAGATTCGCCGGAAACATTTGGCAAGCGAAATGCCGGTGATCATGGTGACTGCGAAGGATCAAGTTCAGGATTTGCTTGAAGGCTTGGCTTCCGGCGCCAACGATTATCTCGCCAAGCCGTTTTCCAAAGACGAGCTGCTCGCGCGTATTAAGACGCATTTAAATCTGCTCAAAATCAATTCGGCGATGGGCAAATTTGTGCCGCATGAGTTCCTGCGTTATCTCCAAAAAGAAAGCATCGTCGACGTGAAATTGGGCGATCATGTTGAGATGGACGTTGCGATTTTTGTCTCTGACGTTCGTCGTTTTACGACCATTTCCGAGAAGATGACGCCGACTGAAAATTTTAATTTTATTAACGCTTATTTCAGCCTGGTCAGTCCGCTAATCAGGAAAAACCACGGCTTCGTTGACCGCTACACCGGCGACGCGATCATGGCGATTTTCCCTCGGAGCGTGGATGACGCTTTGCAAAGCAGCTTGGAGACTTTGCGCCAGCTTCAGGAATTCAACAAGGTGCGAGAAAAGAAATCTCAACAACCCATTGAGATCGGCGTCGGTTTGCACTCGGGCGGACTGATGCTGGGCATTGTCGGGGAAGAAGAACGCTTGCAGGGCGATATTTTCTCAGACGCCGTCAATCTGACCAATCGCATTGAAGGCCTGTGCAAACAATACGGCGTTTCAATTATCATAAGCGAAGCGGCTTCACGCGAACTCAAGGATCGTGACAGTTATCATACGCGGTTTTTAGGCAAGATTCAGGTCGTTGGAAAGGACGATTTTGTATCGCTTTACGAAGTTTACGACGGTGATCCCGATGACGTCTTGGCATTGAAGCTTAAAACCAAGGAAGATTTTGAGAACGGGCTTGCCAGCTATTTTGTAAAAGAATTCGCCCGCGCCGTTGTTTCTTTTGAAAACGTCTTGAAAATCAGCCCGAAGGATAAAGCCGCCAAACTTTATCTGGAGCGCGCCGCGCAATACGTTGTTAAGGGCGTCCCGGAAGACTGGCAAGGCGTTGAGCAGGTGAATACGAAGTGACATTCAATGACTGATGTTACGCCCAAGTCCTATAATACAGCAACCGATTGTCAAAGTCATTACTGGCAATCTAATTTCGAGACGCCCAATACTCTCGCTCCCAATCTCTGGATTGGGAGCGCAATTGTACTCGAAACTCCAGTTTCGAGTGAATTCCTTGGTTCGAAACCGGAGTTTCTCGCCCATTTTCATCCCCAAACCGGAGTTTGGGAACGAACTCCAAACCATTGCTTAATGATCATTCGAAATGAGCGAAGTGAACGCAAAACCTGTCATCTTCCTCGCCTTTGCGCAAGACCGCGTTGAAGGCGGCGAGTATTTGCGCAATCTGCCCGTCGAGTTGGACGGCGTGCGCAAGGCGCTGCAAAAAGCGCGACGGGCGGGGCTTTGCGAAGTCGTCGAGCGTTCCAACACCACGGTGGAGAGCATTCTTGACGTTTTTCAGGAGTATCAGGATCGCATTGCGGTTTTGCATTATGGTGGCCATGCCGACAGTTATGAATTGCTGCTCGAATCGCTCTCCGGCGAACACGCCACAGCCCACAGCGAAGGCCTGGTCTCTTTTCTCGCCAAGCAAAAAGGTCTGCAACTGGTTTTTCTCAACGGCTGCTGCTCGCAGCAACAAGCGCAGGATTTGATCGAAGCGGGCGTTCCGGCGGTCGTCGGCACATCACAGAAAATCGATGACGGCGTCGCCACCAATTTGTCGATTCGTTTTTACAAGGGCTTGGGCGAAGGCTTGACCATTGATCGCGCCTGGAACGAGGCCGTCGATCAAGTCAGAATCGAAAAGGGAACCTCCAACCATCGCGGCTTGCATTGGAAGGGTAAAACCGAGGTCAGCGACCGCTTTCCTTGGGAGATTTATTACCGCAAGGGCGCTGAAATCGTCAAGGATTGGAACCTGCCGGAAGCGGTTGAAAATCCTTTGTTCGGCCTGCCGCCGATCCCCAAAACCCACGACTTACCCGAAACGCCGTTTCTTTTCCTCAAACGTTACGAACGCGAGCACGCCGAGATTTTCTTCGGGCGGTCGTACTATGTACGTGAGCTTTACAATCGCATCAGCGACCGCAACGCCCCGCCGATTATTCTGCTTTACGGCCAGTCTGGTGCGGGCAAATCGTCATTGTTTGACGCCGGGCTCAGGCCGCGATTGGAAGATGATTTTGAAGTCGTCTACGTTCGCCGAATGCAAGAAAAAGGCTTGGCCGGATCGTTGACGTTCGCTCTTGAACAAAAACTGGAAAAAAAAGATGACAAGCCCCCGCCGGAGCAAAGAGCGAACGAAAACGACAAGCGCGACCCTGGCGACCTGCAGACAATTGAGCAACTTGCAGCCGCAGCGAGCGAAGCTCCCGCCGAAATTCGCGAAGAAATTGAAACGTTGATCGAGCGCCTTCGCAAAACGCAGCGCAGCGAAGAACCAAAGTTCAAGACGACGGATTTATCACAAAACGACAATCTGGAGACGCTTTGGAAACGCGTGGAGCTGCAAGTGCGCAAGCCGCTGATTGTTATTCTCGATCAGGCGGAAGAAGTTTTTACACGCCCAAACGCGCTGGCGCCAAATGAACTGGACGATTTCCTGGCCGCCCTTGAATCCGTCTTCGGCACGCCGGAACAAAGGCCGCTCGGAAAATTATTGCTCGGTTATCGCAAAGAGTATCACCCGGAAATGGAAGAAGGATTCAGGGCGAGGCGCTTGCCCCGAACCTCCGTTTTTCTGGAGCAATTGCGGCGCAAAGACATTCTCGACATTTTTCGGGGTCTGACGCAGACGCACGAGCTCAAGGTTCGCTACAACCTTAGCACGGATGAGAACCTGCCGGTAATGATTGCAGATGATCTTATCGAGGATAAAGACTCTCCCGTCGCCCCGGTTCTGCAAATTCTGCTGACAAAATTGTGGAGTCTGGCAACGAAGAAAAATCACGCCGCGCCGCATTTTGAGATCGACCAATATCTCAAGCTCAAAAAAGAGGGCGTGGCGATGGGCGAGTTTTTCAACCAGCAAATGCAGCAATTGCGCGCCTGGCGCAGTGACGCCGTCGACTCCGGGTTGGCGCTCGACGTACTGCATTTCCACACCACAAAATTGGGCACGGCGGGCAGCCGCGATTTAGAAGAGATTCGAAAAAATTACCGACACCGTCAGGAAATCATCGATGACTTGATCGGAAAATGCAAAGAACTTTACTTGCTCACCGACGGACAAAAAAGCGACGACAGCGCCAGTCTGACCCACGATTCCCTCGCGCCCATCGTCGCCATGCAATACAGCAATTCCGACAAGCCCGGCCAGCGCGCGGCCCGTGTTCTCGAAAACAAAATCAATGATTTTAACAAAGAGGAAAACGAAGTCTGGCTCGATGAAGCGGACTTGGAAATAGTCGAACAGGGCAAGGAAGGCATGCGGCGGCTTGTCGTTGATGAAGAAAAACTCCTCGAAATCAGCCGTGCAAGAAAAGCGCAACTGGAGCAAGAGCGACAGCGCAACCGCCGAATTCGCCTGGGGCTGGTGGCGTTGATCGCAGTTTTTTCGGTGTTCGCCGTCTGGCAATGGCGCGAAGCTTCGGCTCAACGCGAGATTGCTAGCCGGGAAGCCGCAGAAGCGCAAAGCAACCTGCTGGCGTTGCAAGCCGATGAAGTATTCCGAACCGACGGAACGCAAGCTATTCGCGTCGCTGAAGCGGCGTATGGTCTTGCAGCCACGACTGCCGCTGAAAAAACCTTGCTCAAGATTTACTACAATTCGCTCGCCGAAACCCGGCTATTTTATCAAAACGAATTCCTGCACGATGATGAGATCGTCAGCATTGTTTTTTCCCCGAATGGCGGCAAACTCCTGACGGCCTCGCGCGATGAAACTGCAAAATTATGGTCGACGGACGGAAACCTGACGGCAAATTTGCGGCACGAAAGCGCCGTCAATGCGGCCGTTTTTTCACCGGACGGCTCGTTGATTGCCACCGCTTCCGACGACGCCACGGTGAAATTGTGGTCGGGAAACGGCGATTCGATCAACGTTCTCCAGCACGCAGCAGGCGTCAGGTCGGCGACTTTTGCGCCGAACGGCTCCAGTCTTTTGACGGCGCAGGACAACGGCGCGGCGCTTTTGTGGTCAAACGTCAACTCTTCTCCTGCATCTTTGACGCTGACTCACCATGTCTTTTTGCCTCTCAACGCCGCCGTTTTTTCGCCCGACGGCGAGCGGATCTTGACAGCGGGCGTAGACGGCTATGTCAGACTTTGGTCAATCTCCGGCGACAGCTTGGGCCTGTTCCGCCATGATGCTGCGGCGAATTCAGCCGCGTTTTCTAATGACGGCAATTTCGTATTGACGGCGTCAAACGATTCAACAGCGCGATTGTGGAACGCCTCGGGCGAACTTCAGCGGATATTGCAACATAACGGCCCTGTTTACGCAGCGATTTTCCAACTGGATGGCAGCGGCGTCCTGACGATTTCCGAAGATTCGACCGCTGCGCTTTGGTCCATCGACGGGGAAAAATTGGCTGTATTTGAACATGGAAGTGCGGCGGTTTCAGCAAAATTCTCCGAGAACAAGAGCCTCCTGGCGACAGCTTCCCGCGACAGCGCCGCCAGGCTTTGGGCATTCGACGGTGCGTTGGCGGCGACTCTGGCGCATGGCGATGGTCTGTTAGAAGTTGTTTTTTCAGCGGACGGTAGTCAGATTGCAACGGCGTCAAAAGACGGCTCTGCGCGAGTGTGGCAGACGAATATTGATGTGATTCCGACTTTTGAACATGACGCAGGCGTTAAATCGCTTGCAATCTCACCTAACAACGGCCAGATTTTTACCGGCTCCGACGACGGCGCAGTGCGAATTTATGCAGCGGACGGCGGATTAATCACAGCGCGCAAACACAGCGCCGGCGTTACGGACGTAATTTTTTCTCCGACCGGCGACCGTGCGTTGACCGCTTCTCGTGACAAAACTGCGAAACTGTGGTCGTCAGAAGGAAAATTGCTAACGACTTTCCACCACGACAGCACGGTCTATGACGTCTCGTTTTCGAAAAATGGACGGGAAATTTTGACTGCGTCGCTTGACGGCGCGGCAAAACGCTGGTCGGAAAACGGCGGTTCCCTCGCTAGTTTTGAGCACGACGGCCCCGTCTATTCCGCACGTTTTTCACCCGACGGCCAGTACGTTCTTACCGCTTCAGACGACCTCACGGCACGATTATGGAAAACAAACGGCGATTCCGTTTTGACGCTTTGGCATGAAGGCGAAGTCTGGTCGGCGGTTTTCTCGCCGGGCGGCAAGATGGTTCTTACAGCTTCCAGCGATTACGCCGCTCATCTTTGGACGCTGGACGGCGACTCGCTGACAATTTTCCCGCATGACGATCGCGTTTGGCGAGCCGCTTTTTCACCTGACGGCAAATCGGTTTTGACCGCGTCGTTTGACGCAACAGCGCGTCTCTGGGCGCTGTCCGGCGAATTGCTGTCGACGTATTCACACGACGGGTGGGTCTGGTCAGCGACATTTTCAAAGGACGGACGACATGTGCTCACCGCATCAGATGACGCAAACGCGCGGCTCTGGTCGGTCGAGGGGGATACGCTGATGACGTTTAACCACGAAACAGGCGTCCAATCAGCCGTGTTTTCGCCTGACGGTTTGAGTGTTTTCACAGGTTCAGATGACGCCGCGGTGAGAAAGTGGAAGACTGCGGCGGGCATTCGTGAGTGGCTGAGAAAAGCGCCGGTATACAAGAAAGCCGAGCCTGTAAGTTTGAGTTCAGATTTTTAATAGATGATGATATTGACCAATCAGGAAGGATATGAAAAATGCAACGATTAACGTTCGTCTCCAAATTTTTTGTCGCTTTCATTTTGCTTGTTGTCACGAGCAGCGTCGCAGCCCAAATCAAACGCGAGCACCTCTACAAATTGAGGGATCGCAATCGTTTTGAAGGTGTACGCACCAAAAACTGGAAGCCGGTCTCTGGCGAGGTAAAACTGTCCTCACTCGTTTTTGTTGAAGACGCATCAAAAGCCGAAGAAGCGGCGGACTCGATCTCGATCCATTTCTACTCCACGGTTCCTTCCGACTTAAAACCCACCGTTTTTAATCTCAAAATGCAATATTTCATGAATCCGCGCATCAAAACCTTCGGAGCCAAGTGGAACCATTTTACCTGGCCTTCCAGGATTTTGACCGACATCAAACTGCCGATTGGTGAGTTAAGCGGCGTAGTCGAAGGGCAAAAGGGTAAGGTTTATTTTCCCATCTGTTTTAGTAGGCCGTCCGGGGTCACGGAAAAATCCGTTTTAAGGACGACGCTTGTTCCCGACAAGGACATGACCGTCGACGTCACGTTGTTTTCCGTTGCGAACGGCAAGAAGCTCAGAACTTGGGAAGCTCAAGCATTGAAATCTGACGTCCCCTTCGAATTCGAGATTTCCGGCGACTTACTGACTTCAGGACAAGGTTTCATGATGAGAGTTGGAGAAAAGGGCGGTCGTCAATTTAGTTATCAAATTCAGTTGTTCGGCGAATAAGAAAGGGTGAGCAAAATGTTGAAAATACGCATCCGTTTTGGATTGGCGCTCATGTTCATTGCCGCACCGTTGTTGGCGCAAGATTCTGGTAATTCCGATGCGGAAATTTACCAAAGAATCGAAACCAGCTACGCATTGTTGAGTGACGGAACCAATCAGGCGTACGGCATGTACGTCGCCGGAGCGCGCAGCAAAAAATACGTTTACCTGCTCGCGCCGAACACGCTTTCGGTGGGGCTGGACGTAAAATTGACCTACCAATCGTTGGACGGAAAGAGCAAAACCTACGAAGCGGAGAAGCTCGGAGCCGATGAAGCGCTTGGCGTTGCGCTTTACAACGTTAAAATGCCGATTAAAAATCTCCTTCCCATTACAAAACACCCTCAGCCTGATCAAGCCGTAAGCTCTGCACTGCGTACGCTCGGCGCTAACCAGTCGCTGACCAGCGTACAAGCTTCCGGCTTTTCGGCTGACGACGGCTCTTTTCAGGTCACCGGTTCACTGCCGGCGCCGACGAGCGGTCTGCCCATATTTGACGCTTCAGGCAAAACTTTGGGCATGATCACCAGCCGGAATGACGGCAGCAGCCAAAACGCAACGTCGATTTCAGCACTTATAGAATTCGCGGCCAAAACTTTTGCCGCCGCCGCGCTCGATCTTTACCCGACGTGGGACGAAGTTTATCCGTCGCAGTACGCCATCGAAAAAATACGCGCCAGTTCCGCCGTTTTGGAGACGGGCAAGCCTGGGACGGGTTTTTTCATCGCACGAGACAAAAATGACGTCGGCTATCTTTTGACCGCCAACCATGTCGTCGAAGACGAAGAAGAATTCAGCATCAATTTCGCCGGATATGAAGAAAGCGGTCTGATTGCGAAACCGTTGGCAGGCAGCGGGGACGCAAATCTCGACCTGGCGATTGTCATCGTGGAAGAAGATTGCCCGCCGATCAAGCCGGTCATTTTCTGGGCGCCGAAGTACTTCAATCGTTTCAAGAAAAACTACGCCGATTCGACGGAAGCGGTGGCCAATGTCGGACGTTCGCAGTCGCTGGACGATTACTTTCAATCGAAGCAGGGCTATATTCGCGGCGATAATCTTGAAGGACAGTTTCTCGAGACCGATTTGCAACTGGAAAGTGGCGACAGCGGCGGGCCGTTGTTTAACAAAAACGGTGAAGTCGTCGGGATCAATCTCAAGACCGGATTGCAAGAGAGCAATCTATCGGTCGCAAATAACATCGACACCATTTTGAAATATCTCGCTGACAAGCTCAAAAAAGTCGAGTTTGCTGAAAAATGGGAGTTTCTGGAAAAGCCGTCCTATTGGTCAAAAAACAAGAGCTGGATTTTGCCTGTCGGCGCTACAACGATGACGGCGAGTGGGTTTGTACTGTACAACGTTCTCAAGCCGCCGGTAGCTCTTTCCGATCCGCCTTTTACTCCTGGCGAAGGAACGCAATAGCCCAGATCGTTTAGGATTTCCAATCCTGAACGCAAAATGAACCGGGACTTCCAGCTCCCAAACTCGTGTAGATTTATAGTTTTCAGTTGATGAAAAAATGATTCTCGTGAAACAAGGCCATATTGTAGAGGCGCGATGCATCGGGTTTCTTCAACCGTGTGCGAAGCGTAACCTCACACATGGAGACCATTTGGCCGGACTGGAAGTAAAGAACAGCGAGATTCCATGATCAGCCGGGACAAGAAAGTCTCGGTCTTTTGGGGTTTATCACGGAGGAATGAAATGAGAAGTAGGCGTTGTCACCAAATTCTGGTAATGATCGTCGTAGCGAGCTTTTGTTTTACCCAAACGCCTGTCATGGGCCAGGATGAAAGACCCGCAGGCGTTTGGGAAAGCCATGGACCTCAGTTTCATGCTGAAGTCACCGGTATTCTGGCGGATGTGGAAAACCCCCTCCTGCTGCACCTTGGAACTCGAGGTACGGAGTCCAACGTTTCTACGGGTCTTTTTCGTTCCACGGACGGCGGCGTATCCTGGGAGTTTGCGGACAATGAGCAACTGAATGACGTCAACGTGATGACGCTCTTCAAAGTGGACGACATTATTTTTGTCTCCGTGACCAATTTTGAAAGCCCTGAATTGGCCGGATTGTACCGTTCCGATGATGACGGCGAAAGCTGGGTTCGCGTTGAGGGAGAGATGCAAGACAAAACAGCCCTTTCCATTGCGAGCGTCGGCGACGCGCTTTATGCCGGGGGGATAAAAATCGATGATATCGAGGATATTTCCGACCCCGTTTTCGGGTTATATGTCAGTTTTGACGAGGGGCAAAACTGGGAAACCATTCCTGAGATGGAAGGGAGAATCGTCACCAGTCTTGAAGTTTCAGAGACAAGAATTTATGCTGCAACAGGTGGAGAACTGCCGAATCGCGGCGCGTTTTTCGGCGAGGAACCAGATGAATTCGGGGTGTTTATTAGCGATCACAGCGGAGAAGTTTGGGAATGGACGCTTCAGGGCACGCGAATTGACGCACTGCATCACCTCAATGGTTTTGTCTACGCAGGCACGCGGGAAAACGGACTCTTTCGGGCCAGCGACGATGACGCCTTTTGGCAAAACCCAAGCAAAGCGGACGGACAACCGCTGGATTTCGGCGGCGTTCCTTATATCACGCAAGTTTTCCAGGACTCATTGTTGGCGCTTACGTTGCGAGCCGAGGATCAGGACGATGGGATATATACGTCTCATGACGGGCAAACTTGGGACTTCATGAACACGACAAACTCTCCGGTGACCGCCTTTATTTCCGATCTACATGAGGTGGATCCGTTTCTA
Source organism: uncultured Deferribacteres bacterium (assembly GCA_964014485.1). Lineage (GTDB taxonomy): Bacteria > Zhuqueibacterota > Zhuqueibacteria > Zhuqueibacterales > Geothermadaptataceae > CAXHAT01. The sequence continues at coordinate 6,318 of CAXHAT010000120.1, read as the reverse complement.
TTCATGGGTACGGAAGGCGACGGCGCCGTCAGAGTTGTTGATTTCGAAGACGGTTTGGAAAATATTGAGTGGGTTGAAGCTGAAGCGCCGCTGGCGGGGACGCATGTGACCGCCCTTGCTGCAAATCGCGACGGTCAGGACGTGTATGCAGGCACGCTTCAGAATGGATTGTTTCGCGCTCCGTCAGGCGCGCCAGTTTGGTTTCCGACGGCGCGCCAAGCGACTTTTGTGGCAATGCGAGGCGTTGAGATTTCTAATGATCGTACTTTACACGCCTACGGCTCCGGTGTTTTTCGCAGTCTGGACGGCGGGGAGACGTGGGAACGATCCGTGACGAAAATCGAAGGCGAAGTATCAACACTCATCTATCAGTTTGATCAAGATTGGTTTGTTTTAGGCGTTGAATTCGGCGATGACAGCGGGATTTGGCGCAGTCGCGACGGCCTAAACTGGACTCAGAGCAGCTTGGACAGTGTGAGCGTCACGCGGCTGATAATTCCGGGCGACACCCAGGAAGCCAGAGAAGATGAAAACCGGGTTTTTGCCCTAACCAATAATGGCATTTACTTGAGCACCGATAGCGGTGAAGACAACTGGATACATGTTTTGGACGCTAACTCGGGCAACGTCCAAACAATGCTTGAGGTTAACGGTTTGGGCTTTTGGGCGGGCGTGCGGTTCGGAGACGCCGGGCTTTATTTTAGCGAAACAGGGGAAGCTTGGGAACAGGTTCCGGGCGAATTAGAGGGCGTCACAGTAACAGCGATTGCACAATTTCAAGGTAACATCTTCGTCGGGACGGATGAAAACGGGATTTTTGTCAGTGAGGACGGCATGACCGGCTGGCAAAAACTGGACTTGCCGTATGCAGATGAGCAAGGCTCCCGCATCGACCAGTTCGCTGTCATCGGCGGAAACGACTTGCTGCTTGCCGGATCGGGCGGGGTCACCGGCGTTGACGGCGACGATCAAGGCTTGATTTACACAGGAGACGGTTTCGAATGGTCTTTGGTCGATGAAGAAGACGTTGATCACGTGCGGATGGACGACAAGGATATTCGCAAGATTTTTGTGCTTGACAGCGTGGTCTACGTTGCAACCGAAGGCGACGGCATTTTTCGCAGCGAAAAATTTGATCTCACGCAATGGTTTCCGCTGAATACGGGTTTGACCGATTTCAATACTCGTGATATTTTTTACATGGAGAGTACAAACCAACTTGTGCTGTCAACGTTGGAAGGCGTCTTCACGCAGGAATTGGACGTCACAAATCCTGATATTGAATATTTTGAGATTGCCGGAGGTCAAGGATTTAATAATTTTGATTTTACCAATTCCAGAGACGTGCGCTACTTCATCGAAGCAAACGACGGCGACAGAGACGTTCCTGATTTCATGCGTTTTTCTGAAGATGAAAATTTTGAAGATGTCGATTGGATTCCTTTCGACGATGAGGTGAGTTTCGAACGACCGAATTTTGAGCTTTCGGAAGGAGACGGTCAGAAAATCATCTATGCGCAAACGAGAGATCATTCCTGGAATTTGTCCGACGTTGGATTTCGCCGCCTGATCCTCGACCAAACAACGCCGCAGTTCGATCAGCACGCCGCCCCCGCAAACGCCAGAATCGGGCAGCCGGTGACGGTATCGTTTTCAGTATCGGAAGAAAACATGGAGAGCATCACGTTTCGCCTGCGCCGACCCGGCCAGGCATGGGATCCCAGGCGCTCGTTCTTCTTTTTCGAAGATGTTGACGGCGGCATTGACGTAGAAATTGACGGCGGCTTTGTGACGAGCGGCGGCCTGGACTATCGGATTATTGTGACCGATGCGGCGGGCAACAGCGACTCTCTGCGCGACGGCTCTTTGTCCTTCCATTCCGTTTCGGTAAACGCTGAATCCGGCGAGTTTGGCAATTCCGTCAGTTTACCGGCAGAAACCAGCGCGCAAGGCTATCGCATGGTTTCGGCGCCGTTTGACTTACAAGGCCAGCCAATCGCTGCTGACGTTTTCAAAGATTTGGGCAAGTACGGCAGGCGCGGCAAGTGGTTTTTTTATTCCTACGACGGCGATGATTTTTGGACGGAAGGCGACGGCGTTGAGATGCAAACCGGCTCCGCATACTTCATGATTCGCCGTGAAGGCGGTTCGCTAACAAACAGCGCGGCCAGCGCCACCGTGCCGACCTCCGCCGGCGTTATGGGAACCATCCCGGGCTGGCGCCTGCGAGCCAACGATTGGACGCTGATTGGCAACCCCTACAACACGCGTATTGCGCTGGGACAATTGATGTACAAGAGCGACAGCGTCAAATTGAACGATGAGGCCGTTGCGGGACAGATTTGGCTGTATGACGGCAACTGGAAAAATCCGCAAAACACGCCGGACGTTGCTCTGAACGCTTGGGGCGGATTGTTTATTTGGTCGAACCAGGCGGACACGATCGTTTTTGCCGACGCCGAGGATCCCTTCCGACCGGCGGCCGCAAAGGTCGGGAGCAAAATTGCCGGTATGGCCGCGATTCAGGCTCAAGCTCTTCAAGGAAGCGTTTTGAAGCGGGACGAAGAATCAGGCAGGCGAGTCATGCGGATCAACGCTCTTCCAGAGAATACAGTTTCTGAAAATCAGCCTGGGATTGAACGAGAGTTGGCGTTTGATCTCCCCGCAGTTTCACAAAGACGCGATGGACCCAAAACGCTGAATAATTCCATTGAATCGCCGAACGAGCAAAAGCTTTGGAGCGATTTACTGCCAGGCGAATGGCTTGTGCAGATCATCGCAACGAGCCAGGAACAGTCTGATGAAATGAACTACTTTGGCGTTCGTGCAGAAGCCAAGGACGGGCTGGATGGAAACGATTGGTTTGACCCGCCTTTCGTGCAGAGCGGGGTCGGGCTGGTTTTCCCGCATAAAGATTGGGAAAAGCCGGCGGAATTGACTGCCGACGTCAGGGCGGTTTTTTCAGATGGCTTGCGCTGGGATTTTGAGATCTCCGGCGAACCGACGCACGCCGTGCATGTGGAGTTTAAGCATTTGGAAAACGTCCCGGAAGAATTTCATATTATTCTTGTGGACGAAGCGGCCAAGATCAAACATGACTTGCGAAAGGAACCCCGACGCGCTTTCCGGCTCCCTGAAGGCGCCGCTTCGAAAATGTTAACCGTTCTCGTCGGCCACAATTCGTTTATCAATGAAGAAACGAACGGATTTCTCGGCGTCCCTGAAGTTTTTGTCCTCAGCCAAAATTATCCGAACCCTTTCAACCCCAGCACGAGGATTCGTTATTCTTTGCCCTTTGGCGGCCAAGTCACGCTCAAAGTTTTTGACGTTACTGGTCGGCAGGCTTTGATTTTGGAAGAGAATGCGGAGCGCGACGCGGGTTATTACGAAGCCGTCGCCGACATGACGCGCTTCGGCTCCGGAGTCTATTTTTATAATATTTCAGTCGAAGGCGAGCAGAGTTTTCAAGCAACGAAAAAGATGATTTTGGTGAAATAGGATCGTGAAGCGCCCTGACGGCGAGTTAGCAAATTTTCAAAAGCTCTGGAGTCCAAGCGCTTCAGCGGTTGATTGTAAAAATTTGTAAAGTTTCATACGACATTTAGTAGGGGTTCAAAATTTTGAACCCCTACATTTTAAATACCTTCGAATGAAAAGTCTTGAGCTTTAGGGCAGACTCTTAACGAGTATTGGCAGGAAAGGGTTGGAAAACGATTTGCGGAGCTATCTACGTAACTCTTTCGGCTGAAAGCTTTCTCCAATTGAATGGAGACTCCAGATTGTTACAACAATGGCGAGAGCGGGGAAAAACGCCATCCACCAGGCTTGGTCAAGGTATATTCGCGCGTCTTTCAATATCCCGCCCCAGGAAGCCGCCGGCGGTTGCACGCCAATGCCAAGAAAACTGAGCGTCGATTCGATGAGCATGATATCCGCGGCGCGCAACACGCCCGCCGCGATAATCGTGGGCGCGACGCTTGGCAAAATGTGAACAAAAAGAATTCGAAGACGCGCCAACCCGAGAGCTTGCGCTCGTAAAATGAAATGCCGGGCTTTGAGTGATCTAACCTCGGCTCTGACCAACCTGGCAATGTCCATCCACGCCGTTAGAGAAAGCACGATAATCAGCCATTGCACTGCGTTGCCGAACAAGGCGATGCAAGCTGCGAGCAAGAATAGGAGGGGGAAGGCCAGAAACGCATCGAGCAAACGCATCATAATATTGTCGAGCATTCCGCCCTGGTAGGCGGAAACGGCGCCGTACAGCGCCCCCAAAATGGTTGCCAGCATCATGACGCTTACGCTGATAAGAAGCGAAAGTCGCCCCCCGTGCAGTGTGCGGCTGAAAACGTCTCTCCCCAACTGATCAGTGCCAAAAAAATGTTGTAAAGACGGCGCTTGCAGGTGATTTTCCGCTGCGTCAATCTGCGCTTCCGGAGCAAAGGTCGTGAGCTGCGGCGCCAGCAATGCAATGAGCATAATGAAAAATAAAAGAACAAAACCGCGCTTACGTTTATTGTTATTTTCAGAGTATTGAAGCATGCTTAATGCTTTGTTTTCGGGTCGACCAAGCCGTACACCGCGTCGGCGGCAAGGTTGCCAAAAATGATGAGTACGGCGGTGATGAAATTCGCAGCCAGGATAACCGGATAATCCTTCGCGAAAATTGCTTCGTAAATCGCCCGTCCCATACCCGGCAGAGCAAAAATAACCTCGACGACAAGCGCGCCGCTGAATAGAATTGGAAGGGCCAGCCCGACTTGCGTGATAATCGGTAGCAGAGAATTTCGAAATGCGTGCGTCAAAACAGTTCTTGCTTTGGAAAGCCCCTTCGCTCGCGCCAAAACAATGTACGGCTCGCGCAAAATTTCCTTCATGTTTGCTGAGACGTAACGCATAATCGGAACGGCGCCCGCCAAGCCAAGCGCCGCGACGGGAAGCGCAAGGTGGTGCATACGATCCAGCAACGCCGAATCGCCCGGCATGAGTATGGATTGCAGCCCCGAGACCGGCGTCCATTGCAGTTTTATGCTGAAAATATAAATGAGAGTCATTGCGAAGAGAAAAAGGGGGACGGCGTAGATCGTTTGCCCGAGGTAATCGAGTAATTTGCCTCCCGGCCTACCCGCGAAAACCGCGCTCACAACGCCGAGGAACGAGCCGAGTAAAATATTGAGCACGAGCGCAGCCGTCGTCAACTGCAGCGTGGCGGGCAGCACGTCCGCGAAAACGGCGAGTACTGGGCGATGGTAAGTCCAAGAATAGCCCAGGTCGCCCTGCAGCAGCCGATTCGTCCAAAATAACAACTGCTCAGGATAAGCCAAGTCGAGGCCTTTTTCTACCCGCATTTGCGCGAGAGCGCTCTGGGAAGTCTGCGGCCCCCAGTAACGACTCGTAGCGTCGCCGGGGCTAAAGTAGAGCAAAGAAAAGTTGATGATCCACACGGCGGGCAGAACAGCCAGTCGAAAAAGAATCTTTTTGAAATTCGTTTTCATCTTGGCTTATTTGTAACGCTTTGTTGCCCAAAGCGCGTAAAACCGGGGCTTAAATATGAGCGAACGAGAGATGTAAGAATCGCTAAAAAGCGGGCTGCGGCTATGGGCGTTGCAACATTCGGCCAAGCGGTCTTCCGCCGACAATATGCATGTGAAGATGGAAAACCTCCTGACCGCCATGCTTGTTGCAATTGACGATCAACCGATAGCCGTCTTCAGCGATTCCCTCCGCCTGTGCGATTTTCGCCGCGGCGGTAAAAAGGCGCCCCAAAACTTGTTCGTCTTCTTTCGAAACGTCGTTGACTGTGGGAATCGCCTTGTTAGGAATGATTAAAACATGCGTTGGCGCGGCGGGCTGAATGTCGCGGAACGCTGTGACCAGTTCGTCTTCGTAGACAATGTCGGCGGGGATTTCTTTTCGCAAAAGCTTGCTGAAAATCGTTTCTTCAGGCATGGCTCACCGTAGTGTTGCTAACGTTTTCTGTTTCGTCTTGGAGCTCTGGATTATTGGAACGCTGGAATCCCGATTTCCATCGTTCCAGAAATCCAGAACTCCAAAATTATTATGAGTAGTGCGCGTTATCCGCAGATGTTTTTTTATGACTTCCGCTTTGCCGTTTTTCTGCGTCCACGCGCCTTTTTCTCTGGCGCAGCCGCGATCAATTCTTCGCACTCTTCTTGCGTCAATTCCTTTGGCTCTTTGTCCTTTGGAATTTTGACGTTTTTCTTGCCGTCGGTGATGTAAGGACCGTAACGCCCGTTGAGCACCTGAACTGTCTCTTATACACATCTCCGAGCCCACGAGACTCCCTTGCATCTCGTA
>CAXHAT010000119.1:0-24739 GCA_964014485.1 uncultured Deferribacteres bacterium | reverse complement strand
GCGATGCAATGGAGTCTCGTGGGCTCGGAGATGTGTATAAGAGACAGAAATTAGGTTGATGGTAGCGCCTCCACCGAATGACGTTAATAATCGCGTGCTGTTCTATAGAACCGGCGCGTAACATCAGTGAATAAATTGCAGTGAACGAGGGCGCTAAAAACGCAAGGGGATGATCACGTCGGTTTTAAATGGGACGCCGTTAAATTTTGACGGACGCCATTTCGCGCTCTTGACAACTTTGAGCGCGGCCTGATCGATTGACTGCGAACCGCTGCTTTTTAATACTCGGGTTCGCAATACTTTTCCTGTTTCAGAAATCAGCGCTTTTACGTTGATGATGCCGGCGGAATAGTTTTCGTGAGCTGTGACCGCTTGATTTAGGGATTTTTGTAAAACCGCGTAACCGCCGAGAGGTACGGCCGGCTCGTCATATTTTTTGTTGCGATCGCTATATTTTCGCCTGAATTCTACAGGGATTGTCTCCGCTTGCTGCAATGTTTTTTTGCATAAGTCGACTAATTCGGAACGCAGCTCCAAAATCGTGAGGCGGTCTAATCCGCTCCGAGCAAAATTGCCTTGCCAGAGTTCTTCCGGTGCGGCGTTGGTGAACGCCTCGAACTGCGGGTTTCCCAGGAATTCAGCATACCAGCGAATGCCGGTTTTGACTCTTTCATCGTAAAACTCAAGCTGTTCCAAAACGCCGTCGTCAAATATCCAATCTTCTTTTTTAATTCCTTGAAACCAGACGAAGGGCTGAAACAAGGCGCTTGCAGCGGCTGTGTATTGTCGGTCGCGATCTTTCTGGGAGAGCGTGTCATTCGCAGGATTTGAATAAACCCGGTAACTCTTTGCCGCAAGATGAAGGTGAGGCAGCGTGAAAGCCAGGAATTGTTCGAAAGACATTTTAGGGCGAAATGATTGCTTGGCCGCCTTTTTGACCTGCTCCCTCGTTTTTGTAGAATCATTGTTTTGTGCGAAGACGGTTGAGCATGTCAACGAAACCCAGAAAAGAAGCCATCCGAAACGTCGCGCTAAGAGGGGCGGACCGCTTGAATCGCGCTGACCGGGCAGTGCCGCAAATTTGTTCATTTCTCTTCCCCCTGAGCCGACCTGAAGGTGTAGAGCTTGCCTTTTTCCGTGCCGATTATAAGCTGGCCGCGATGGATAATTGGAGAAGCGTAGACTTCCCCTTCCAGGCCAAACGACCACAGCAAGTCGCCGTCCGCTTGTCGGAACATATAAATGCGCCCGCCGCGCAAGCCGTTTGGCCTCCGGCCGGAATTACGAGCGACATAAACGTGCTCCGCATCGGCGATAACCGAACTGATGGCCGGAGAGCCGAGAGATGCTTGCCACAACGGTTCTCCTGTAGCGGCAAGGGCGGCGTAAAGCACGCCGGACATGTCCGTCCAAAAGACGGTTCCATTTGCATACGCCGCTGAAGCGTCGATTTTGGCGTTACATTGCATTTGCCACAAAACACGACCAGAGTCCGGCTGAACAGCGCGAAAGGCGCCGGCCCAATCGCCAAAAAACACTTTGTCTTCCGCAATCATCGGCGAGGTCACGACGCCTTTTTCCGTTGGCAGCAGCCAAAGCGGTTCGCCGTCTTTTGCGCTAAGGCAAAGCAGCGATGCGTCCGTCGTCCCGACATAGACGCGGTCTTTGTAAATCGCTGCGGATGATGTGACGACGCCTTCCGTGCAACGCTGCCATCTCTTCTTGCCGCTCCTCCAATCCAACCCGTAAATGCAGCCGTCGCTGCTTCCGATTACAGCCAGATTTTTATAGATGATCGGCGAGGTGATCACCATTTCTTCGGTTTCAAATTTCCAAAGCCGCTTGCCGGTTTCTAGAGAAAACGCGTACACCGATTTGTCGCACGATCCGATAATTGCGCGATCTCCAATGAGCGTGGGGGAGCCGGTTACATAATCTCCGGTCATGCTTTTCCACCGCCTTTCGCCGCTGACAATGTCGAGGGATTGCACGGCGCCGGTCCAGTCGGCAAAATATACATCTTCGCCGTTCGCGGCTGCGGTCGATCTGATTTTGTCGTCAACGTCCACGACTAACGAGAGTTCCAGCGGCGCCTTGAGATTGGTTGGCGCATTGCCCTGATTGTGTGACGTTCTGCGAAAAGAAGGCCAGGCGTCATGCTCAACCTGGTTGATAATTCTGGGAGAACACTGCATTAAAATGATGGAAGCAAGGAAAGAAAACAGAGCATTCGCCCACTGCTTATTGCTCATTATCGCCCCGAGTTTTCAATGAATTTCCCTACTATAAAAATAGGACAATATGGAAAAAACTAGTAGTGCTGTCAAGTAAATCAGCTTCATTCTATATCGCTTGACTTTGAAGCCATGAGTCGCTATTCTCGCCGCCTATTTGCGCGTATCAAGAACTTGAATGGAAAATTGGATGGATGCGGATTTTGGCGCCGCACGTCGAGAAGAGTTTGAACATGGAACGTTATATATAATCAGCACGCCAATCGGCAATCTGCGCGACATTACGCTGCGAGCGCTTGACGCTTTGCAATGCGTTGACCTGATACTGGCCGAAGATACGCGGCACAGCCGGAAGCTGCTCGACTGTTACAATATTTCCACTCAAATCTCCAGTTATCACGATTTTAACAAGGAAAAACGCACGCCCGGAATCATCGCTCGACTGCAAGCAGGCGACAAAATCGGCCTGATTTCCGACGCCGGTACGCCTGGAATTTCCGATCCCGGATTTTACTTGATTCGAGAAGCGTTGCGGCAAGATTTACCGGTTCAAGCCTTGCCGGGCGCTACGGCGTTTGTTCCTGCATTGGTGCTCTCGGGACTGCCTTTGCATCGTTTCACGTTCGAAGGATTTCCGCCTCAAAAGAAAGGGCGGAAAACGTTCTTCGAAGCTTTGCGGGAAGAGCCGCGCACCATGATTTTTTACGAAGCGCCCTATCGCGTTTTAAGAACGTTGAAGGACGTTCATCGTTACCTTGGCAACCGAAACGTTGCCATAGCCAGAGAACTAACCAAAAAATTTGAAGAAATTGTTCGTGAGCCGGTTGCTTCGGCGATTGAACATTTTACCGCAAAAGCGCCGAAAGGAGAATTTGTCATCATCGTTGAAGGCGCTTTGAAAAATAAACGGAAAGGATCATCACTTGCCGAAAATCGTCATACTTCCCGATAAGACAAAAGCCTGGTTCCTCGACGTAACCGCACCGCTTGTCGCCTTCTTTGTTAAGCTTGAATTAAATCCCAATTTTTTCACCAGCATTGGTTTTGTCGCCAGCGTAATCGGCGGTTTTTTGTTTGGCGCCGGGCATTTACGCAGCGCAGGGCTGGTCATGCTGCTTTCCGGCATATTCGATATTATTGACGGCCGCGTTGCGCGCGCTACAAACCGCGTGACGAAGTTTGGCGCCTTGTACGATTCGACGCTGGATCGTTATTCCGAAGTTATTCTGTTTTTTGGCATGGCTTATTATTTCGGCACAAACGCGCTTTCTTCGCCGGACACTTCCTTTTGGGACCAATTCGCAGCTGTGATCGTTTCTTTTGCCCTCGGCGGGTCGATTATGGTTAGCTATGTGAGAGCGCGCGCGGAATCTTTGGGATTCGAGTGCAAGGTTGGCTTGATGCAGCGTCCGGAACGCGTCGTTTGCATCGCATTTGGTGCGGTAATCGCTGAGTTTATGTTGATTTTTGCCTTGACGCTGGTTGCGGTTTTAGCCAATCATACCGCGCTGCATCGTTTGTATCATGTCTGGCAACAAGAAAATGAAGACAAGTTAAAAGAAATCATTACCGAAGAGTAAACAACAGTCGCGAGGCCGCCTGGCCGCCTCGTTGCTTGTGGAGGAATCAGCAAAAAATGAGGAGAATGTGAATGGAATCCAAAGTGAAATCAATTAAACCGGCGGAAGGCAAACTGGGCATTCTAACGCCGGGCATGGGGGCTGTTGCGACGACTTTTATTGCCGGCGTCATAGCTATTCGGCAAGGCTTAGGCAAGCCGATTGGTTCGTTAACGCAAATGGGGACGATCCGACTTGGCAAAAGAACCGAAGACCGTACGCCGCCGATCAAGGATTTTGTTCCTTTGGCCGGGCTTGAAGATATCGTTTTCGGGGGATGGGACTTATTTGAAGACAATGCTTATGAGTCGGCTTTAAACGCGGGCGTTCTTGAAAAAGAACTTTTAAACAGCATTCGCCCCGAACTTGAGGCAGTCAAGCCGATGAAGGCCGTTTTTGATCCGGCCTATGTCAAAAAACTGCACGGCACGTACATCAAGGAAGGCGCCACCAAAATGGATTTGGCGGATCAATTGCGCGAAGATATTCGCAACTTCAAGAGCGAAAATGGCCTCTCGCGCGCCGTTATGGTATGGTGCGGCAGCACGGAAGTTTATATTGAACCGGGACCAGTGCATGCTTCACTTGCGGCGTTTGAGCAGGGCATGAGAGAGAATCATGAGGCGATTGCGCCCAGCATGATCTATGCTTATGCAGCACTCAAAGAAGGCGTGCCTTACGCCAACGGCGCCCCGAACTTGACCGTCGACGTTCCAGCCATTCTCGAATTATCCGAACAAACCAAGGCTCCGGTTTGCGGGAAAGATTTCAAGACCGGGCAAACCTTGATGAAAACCATTCTTGCGCCTGGTTTTAAATCCCGTCTCATTGGCGTCAACGGCTGGTTCTCGACCAATATTCTTGGCAACCGCGACGGCGAGGTTTTGGACGATCCAGCATCTTTCAAGTCGAAGGAAGTCAGCAAGTTAGGCGTTCTCGAATATATCCTTCAGCCCGAAAAACACCCTGACCTTTACAAAGACTTGTATCACAAAGTGCGAATCAACTACTACCCGCCGCGCGGCGATAATAAAGAAGGCTGGGACAACATTGACATTTTCGGCTGGCTTGGCTACGAGATGCAAATCAAAGTCGACTTTCTGTGTCGCGACAGCATTCTTGCAGCCCCGATCGTGCTCGATCTGGCTCTTTTCATGGACTTGGCGCAGCGTTCAGGCATGAGCGGTATTCAAGAATGGTTGTCGTTCTATTTCAAGAGCCCGATGGTCGCCGACGGCCTTTACCCCGAACACGATATTTTTATCCAGCTTGTGAAGTTGAAAAACACGCTTCGTCACATGAAAGGCGAAGATTTGATTACCCACCTGGGTCTGGAGTACTACGATAAATAGTCCATAGCGGCGCGTCTCTTTTAAGAAATGAGAGAGACGCGCAAGCTTAATCTTTTAAAAAGAGAATTACAGCAGGCTGTGGAAGAACCTTCGAAAGCAAAATCCCCCCTCAAGTCAGTTCTTGTCACCTCACTCCCCGCAGTGGTCGATTTGTCTTCTCAAACGATAATGTGGACGGTCGAAGCTATTTTTATCGGCCAAATCAGTGCGGCGGCCTTCGGCGGCGTCGGAATCGCGATTCAAGTGATCGTGCTCTCTATGACGGTGCTGCTCACATTTATCGTCGGCGCCTCGCTTATTGTCACGCGCAAATTGGGGGCGGGGAACCATTGGGAAGCCAATCATATCCTGGGCCAAACATTGATTATCGGCGTTGGTTTAGCAATCATCATCACACTCGTTTGGTACTTCGGCGCTCCGCAACTCTTAAGCTTGATCCGAGAAGAAACCGGAGAAGCCAGACGAGCTGGCGTGACTTATTTGCGGACAATTTCTATGTTCGCGCCCTTGATCATCTTAAATTTTATCGCCATTGGCGTGGTGCGCGGCGCCGGGGAAACGATCAACTCAATGTTCGTGAACGTCGGCACGAATGTGCTCAATTTGATTCTCGCGCCAGCGCTTATTTTCGGACTTTGGGGATTTCCGAGACTTGAAGTTTACGGCGCCGCATTGGCGGTTGGAATCTCTCACACAGTCGGATCGATGGGGACAATCTATCTTCTGCGCAGCCGGAGGAGCGCGCTTTTCCTTGCCTTTATGGAGATCACCCGCCCCAACTGGGCTACATTCAAACGCCTGTTTAAAGCGGGGCTGCCGACAACGCTTGAGCAATTGGTTTGGGCGGCGGGGTTGCTCGTCGTGTCAACTTATGCGGGAGTGATCAGCATCACTGTTCTTGCGGCGCATCAGGTTTTCTTGCGCATCCAATCCGTGCTGTCTATGGTTTACATGGGTTTTAGCCTCGGCGCAATGTCGCTCATGGGAAAGAATCTTGGCGCGGAGCAACAGAAGCTTGCGGAGAAAACCGCCGAAACAAGCGGCTGGGTGATTTTCGTTTTTGCCGTTGCGATTAGCGCCGGGATGCTTGTTTTTGCGGACTTTATGTTTGATATGTTCACGGACGATCCACAGGTAATTCGAACTGGGAAAGTCGTCGTGGGGCTTTTTGCCCTGGTGCAAATCCCAAAGGCTGTGGACGCGGTTTTAATGGGCAACTTGCGCGGCGCCGGTGATTTGAAATGGCTGATGTGGATTACAATCGCCTGCGTTCTTGTTTTTGAATTAGGCGTGAGTTGGTTGACGGGTTTTGTTTTCAATCTCTCGCTCTGGGGATTTTGGATTGTCCATACCACGACAGAAACAAGCCGGCTGATCCTAAATTATTGGCGTTTTCGCGGCGGCAATTGGAAATTTTTTGACATGTAAGAGCCTCTTGTAAAACTGGTTAAAGAACTTGATGTCTGGGTTATTTATCACATTCGAAGGCGTTGATTTTTGCGGGAAATCGACGCAAGCGCAAAAATTGACGGAGCGCTTATCACAGGCCGGGCGTGAGGTGCTGTTTGTGCGTGAGCCCGGCGGCACGGCGATTTCTGAAGCGGTGCGCGATATTTTATTGGACAATCGATTTGTTGAAATGCACAAACACACGGAGCTTTTGCTTTATGGCGCGGCGCGAGCGCAAATCGTGGCTGAACAAATCAAACCAGCCCTGGCTAACGGAAAAATTGTAGTTTGTGACCGCTACATCGATTCAACGACCGCATATCAAGGATATGGGCGTAAAATAGACTTAAGCTTCACAACAGCCGTCAATAAAATTGCCACGCAAGGCCTCGAGCCAGACTGCACGTTCCTGATTGATCTGCCGGTTGAAATTGCGGAAGAGCGCCGGATTGCGGGCGGGAAGCAAAAAGATCGTTTGGAAATCGAAGCGGTGGAATTCTACCAGAACATTCGCCAAGCTTATCTGGACATTGCAAAAAAGGAAAAACATCGGTATGTTGTTCTCGATGGAAAATGTAGTATTGGTGAAATAGAAAATAAGATAGATTTGATTCTGCAACGGCGTCTTTAAACAAACTAAAGAAAAATGGTTGCAATTAGAAAAATCCAGAATGTAGAGGCGGGCGCTGTGACCATTGATTTGCCTCTCGATTTTCCGTCCCAAAAAGTTGAAATTATTATCTTGCCGATAGAAGAAGAGAAAGAACAAGGTTTATCGGATTTGCTTTTAGATGCGCCGACTCTATCAGATGACGAATTGAAGGAATTCGAGCGCGTACGGGAATGGATGAGTAAATGGAACATCAACGAATTTTAGTAGACACTTCTGTGTTAATTGATCATGTGCGCAAGAAGCGAAAAGACAAAACCGTATTTTTCAACTTGTCCTTAAAATACAGTTGTTTGATTTCCACAATTACTCAATTTGAATTTTTGGTTGGAGCCAATCCGAAGAACGTTAAGTTTATCCAAAACTTAACGACAAAACTGTCCGTTTTGCCCTTTGACTCAAAGTGTGTAGCAATTGCGGTCAGAATTTTTCTCGATTTAAAAATGAAAAATAAGCTCATTTCACTGCCTGACATTTTTATAGCCGCAACTGCAATTTCAAACAACTTACCGCTTCAAACACTCAACAAGAAACACTTTTCGCGAATAGAAAATCTGACTTTTCCCAAGCCGGAGCATTAAAATGCCCTTAAAGAAAAAACTTATATCAATTTCGCTGCTTGTCATTTGCGTTCTGGGCGTGAGCGCATCGTTTTCTTCACGCGGAAACGAGAGCGAAAAAGACTATCTCAACAAAGTGCGCAAAAACACGATTCTCTTCGGCGAAGTGTACAAGCACATTGCGCACAAATATGTTGAAAACATCGACCCTGAAAAACTTATGCGGGTTGGCATTAACGCCATGCTCGACGCGGTCGATCCTTACACAGTCTTGATTGAACGCGACGACAACGTCCAACTGCAAATCATTACGCAAGGCAAGTACGGCGGCGTCGGCATGTTGGTCGGGACGCGCCAGGACGGTTTTCCCACAGTCGTTGAGCCGCCTTACGAAGGCACCCCGGCGATGAAGGCGGGCATACGCGAAGGCGACAAGATTATTGAAATCGAAGGCGTCAACGTCAAAGGTATGAGCTCGAGCGAGGTCGCTCCAAAATTGCGCGGCGAAAAAGGCACGACGGTCAACATCAAAATTAGCCGCGAAGGCGAGCCGGAGCCGCTTGAGTTTCGTCTTGTTCGCGCAGAAATAGTCGTCAACGATATTGAATACGCCGGTTTAGTTGATGAGAGAGTCGGCTACATAAAACTCACTCGCTTTACGCGCAACGCCGGGCGCGAAATCAGAAATGCGATTCGCGATCTAAACCAGCAAGGCATGCAAGGCCTCATTCTCGATTTGCGGAACAACCCGGGCGGACTTCTTGAAGCCGCCGTGGCCGTCTCGGACGCTCTCGTTTCAAAAGGCGAGTTGATCGTTTCGACCAAGGGAAAAGTTGAAGAAACGATGCAAGAATATTTTTCTGAGCAATCCGCGGTTTTGGGCGCTTTGCCGCTGGTCGTGATGATCAACGGATTTAGCGCTTCCGCCTCCGAGATCGTCAGCGGGGCCGTTCAGGATTTAGATCGCGGCGTGCTTGTCGGACGATCCAGTTTTGGCAAGGGTTTGGTGCAAAGCGTGGTCGGTTTGACACGGGATGCAAATCTTAAGCTCACCACCGCAAAATATTACCTGCCCAGCGGGCGGCTGATCCAGAGAGAAAAGTATTCTCAAGACATTTTGCTGGAATTTACAGACAGCTCTTTGCCGCGTGTGGACAGCACTTTCGCCTTCTCGACGGCGGCGGGCAGAGGGGTTGAAGGCGGCGGCGGCGTTCATCCGGACGTTATGGTGGAGGCCGATACGCTGACGGATTATCAGGCGGCGTTGATCAGGCAGTCGATGATGTTCAACTACGCTTCACTCTACGCCAACACGCACGAAAACCTCTCAAAAGACTTTCAAATTACGCAAGAAATGCTCAACGATTTTAAGAAGTTTCTCAAGGATCGCGATTTCGAATTTAATTCAGAAGTTCGCGAACAATTGGAAGCTTTGCGTGAAGCGGCGAAAAGCAATGCTCTCGGAGAGAAGTTAGACGATTCGCTCAACGCGCTTGAAGCGCAAATCGCAGCCAGCGAACGTGATTATTTTCAGGAAAACATAGAATTTATCAAGCATGAACTGGCAATGGAAATCAGCGCGAAGCTTTGGGGAACGAAATCCAAAATCGAAGTCAGTTTCAGTCAAGACAATGATCTAAAGGAAGCCCTCGATATTCTAAAAAACACGGAACGTTACGAAGCTATTTTGAAAAGAAAATAAACCGCTTGACCATCTGGATTTACGAAGCCGCCACACCAGCGCTTTCGGAATTGCTCATTGCGCGTCGTCGCTCATTAAGTTCTCGCTTCCGATTGATACAATCCCGCTAATCGAGACTCAAAAAGTGTTCTGTCGAATGATAGCCAATTTAGGCGCACGCCTCAGCGAATAGTTCGGCAAAATAGATTTGAGCGGGCGTAGAAAAAAGGAAGGAAATCCAGATGCGTCTCTCCATATTATTATTCATCCAAAAAATTCTGGAGTAAGGAACACAGATGGAAAAGTACGTTTACAGCTTTGGCGGAGGCTCCGCTGAAGGCAAAGCAGAAATGAAAAACCTTCTCGGAGGCAAAGGAGCCAACCTTGCCGAAATGGCGAATCTCGGCTTGCCTGTCCCGGCGGGATTCACAATAACCACCGAAGTCTGTACCAAGTTTTACGAAAATAATCGGCAATTTCCCGAAAGCCTGGACGAAGAAGTTCAAGGCGCGATGCGCAGCGTTGAAAACGTAATGGAAGCCAGGTTCGGCGATGCTGAGAACCCGTTGCTTGTTTCCGTGCGCAGCGGCGCTCGCGTTTCAATGCCGGGCATGATGGACACGGTTTTGAACCTCGGCCTGAATGACACGACCGTTCAGGGTCTGATTGCTAAAACCAACAACCCGCGTTTCGCTTACGACTGCTACCGTCGCTTCGTCCAAATGTACGGCGATGTTGTTCTGGGTATGAAGCCTGAATCCGATGACGACATTGACCCTTTTGAAGAAATCCTTGAGAAAAAGAAGCATGATCGCGGCGTAAAATTCGACACGGAATTAACGGCGGACGACCTCAAAGAGCTGGTTTCTGAGTTCAAGGTTGCGATCAAAGAAAACACGGATCAAGAATTTCCCGAAAATCCAATGGATCAACTTTGGGGCGCTGTCGGCGCAGTGTTTGGTTCCTGGGACAATGAGCGTGCGGTTGTGTATCGCAAGCTCAACGACATTCCTGTTGAGTGGGGCACGGCCGTCAATGTACAATCCATGGTTTACGGCAACATGGGCGACGATTGCGGCACCGGCGTCGGTTTTACGCGCGACCCGGCAAGCGGCGAAAATGTGATGTACGGCGAATATTTGATCAACGCGCAAGGTGAAGACGTCGTCGCGGGTACGCGCACCCCGCACCCTATCGATAAGATGGCCGAGGAAATGCCCGAAGCCTTCAAGGAGCTTTCAGAAATTTCTTCAAAGCTTGAAAAGCATTATCGCGACATGCAGGATTTTGAGTTTACCGTACAAAATCGCAAACTCTGGATGCTGCAAACGCGCGTTGGAAAGCGCACCGGTTTTGCCGCCTTCAAAATTGCTGTAGACATGGTTGAAGAAAGCTTGATCACAAAGAATGAAGCGCTTTTGCGCGTCGAGCCGAACCAGCTTAACCAATTATTGCGCCCAATTTTTGACGCTCAAGAAAAATCGAATCTGATTGGCGGCGGCGGTTTATTGGCCAAAGGCTTGAACGCCGGCCCTGGAGCCGCAAGCGGGAAAATCGCTTTCAATGCGAACGACGCCGTTGAAATGGCGAAAAACGGCGATGATATTATTCTTGTCCGCATCGAAACTTCGCCGGAAGACATTAAGGGCATGCACGCCGCTGAAGGCATTTTAACCGCGCGCGGCGGAATGACGTCCCACGCGGCTTTGGTTGGTCGTCAGATGGGCAAGGTTTGCGTTGTTGGCTGCGAAGTTTTGGAAATCGATTACCGCACGCGTGAAATGCGCGTCGGCGAAACGGTTTTGAAAGAAGGCGATTGGGTTTCCATTGACGGCTCGACCGGTGAGGTCATGAAAGGCCATCTCGAGACCAAAGACTCGGAAGTGCTCCAGGTCTTGTTGAGCAAAACAATGAAGCCCGAAGACTCCGACGTTTTTCATACTTACTCCGAAATCATGACTTGGGCTGACGAAGTGCGCAAGCTGCGCATTCGCACCAACGCCGACCAGCCGGATCAATCGGCAAACGCCATCGCATTTGGCGCGGAAGGCATCGGGCTTTGCCGCACCGAACACATGTTTTTTGAAGGCGAGCGCATCGATCATGTTCGTGAAATGATTCTTTCAAACGAGGAAGAAGGTCGTCGCGAAGCGCTTTCGCACTTGCTGCCAATGCAACGCGATGATTTCAAGGGCATCTTTAAAGAAATGGACGGGAAGCCTGTAACGATCCGTCTGCTCGATCCGCCTTTGCACGAATTTCTGCCGCATACGGAAAAAGAGACTCGTGAATTGGCCGGAAAAATGGACGTGAGCGTTGAGCGCTTGCAGGCCAAAATCGACAGTCTGCACGAATTCAACCCGATGCTCGGCCATCGCGGTTGCCGTCTCGGGATCATCTACCCGGAGATTACGGAAATGCAAGCGCGCGCCATTCTGGAAGCGGCCTGCGAAGTAAAAAAAGACGGCGTTGACGTGATTCCGGAAATTATGATTCCGCTCGTTGGCCATGTCAACGAATTGAAGCTGCAAGAGCAATCTTGTCGCGCAGTGGCGGCCAAAGTTTTTGAAGAGCAAGGCATTGAAGTTGATTATCTCGTCGGTACGATGATCGAGCTTCCGCGCGCATGCGTGACCGCCGGCCAAATCGCGGAAGTCGCTGAGTTTTTCAGCTTCGGCACCAATGATTTAACCCAGACGGCTTTCGGTCTTTCCCGCGATGACGCAGGAAGATTTCTGCACGACTATGTGGAAATGGAAATTCTCCCGGCGGATCCGTTCGAAAGCATCGACCAGGAAGGCGTCGGCGCGCTGATGGAGTGGGGCGTTGCAAAAGGCCGTGAAACGAGAGAAGAACTCAAGATCGGCATTTGCGGCGAACATGGCGGCGAACCCAAATCCGTCAAGTTTTGCCACAAGCTTGGCTTGAACTATGTGAGTTGTTCACCGTTCCGCGTGCCGATTGCAAGGTTGGCGGCGGCTCAGGCTGTGTTGGAAAACGCCTAGCTTTTCTTTTCACCTAAAGGACGCTTTTGAGAAAACGCTCGTCGAATTTCGGCGGGCGTTTTGTTTTTGTATTATTCAACGCTTAAGCAACTGATGTTACGCACGCATCGTTTGACACGCGCGATCAAAGTCCGAGGGCAACTTTTGATTCTCATTAGCTCGGTTCTTCAGAGCGGAGATTTTTGAAGGAAGACAGCCGCCCCATCTCTTCCGCCGCGCTGGCGCGGTGGAAGAGGGGGAAAATGGGCATTTTGCGCATCACCGGGCTGAAGCCCGGCGCTAATGAGACGGCTTTTGTCTCGGGATTCAGGATGTGCGTTGCCGCGCGTAACATCAGTTAAGCAAAATAGATTTCTCTGGAAAGACATGAAAATATAGCCATGACAAAACTCCAAATTTTCTGCGACTTCGACGGCACGATTGCCGTGAATGACGTTGGCGACGCTTTTTTTGCGAAATTCGGAGACGCCGAAGCGTGCAGGCTTGGCGTGGAAGCCTGGAAACGAGACGAGCTTTCTTCGCTTGAGCTTTATCTGGTGGAATGCAAAGACACGCGCGTCACGCCGCAAGAATTCGCAGACTTTCTGGCCGATCAACCGCTCGACCCGTATTTTGCCGAATTTGTAAAGCAATTCACTGCCGACGGTCACGAAATTATCATGCTCAGCGACGGTTTCGAGAATTACATTACACCGCTGCTCGAACGCAGCAATCTCCCAAATCTGCCGGTCATCGCCAATCGTTTTGAGTATTTCAACGGCGATCAAATCAAGCCGGTTTTTCCTTTTTCTGAGCACACGTGCGGCAAGTGCGCCAATTGCAAGCGCCACCATGTCGAGACTTTGAAAAAACCAGAGTTTACGCCGGTGTTTGTTGGCGACGGACTGTCTGATCGCTGCGGCGCGGAGCAATGTGAAATTGTGCTTGCAAAAAATGATCTTGCCCGTTATTGTGAAAAAAACGCCATTCCTTACACCCCATTCGACGACTTTTCCAATGTCATCACAGCCCTCCAAAACGCCTCGCGCTCTAAGCGCTCTAGCTGATCATCCTATCTTTAAAATAATCGGAGTTGCGGCGCATGAGACAAACGCGAGCGTTTACGCGGTAGGCGGTTTCGTGCGCGATTTCTTCCTCAAGCGCGAAAGCAAGGATATTGATTTTGTGATCGAAGGGGACGGGCTTGACTTTGCCCGGCATGTTGCGAAACAGTTGCGTTCTCGAGAAGTCGCCTATTTTAAAAAATTTGGTACGGCGATGATCAAGCACGATGGTCATCAACTTGAGTTCGTCGGCGCCAGGCGAGAGAGTTATCGCGGCGATTCTCGTAAACCGGATGTTGAGCCTGCCGATTTGTTCACGGATTTGGCCAGGCGCGATTTTACCATCAATGCGATGGCCGTTTCTTTGAATAAAAAGAATTATCTGGAACTGCGCGATCCGTTCAACGGCGAGCAGGATTTGTCGAATCGGTTAATTCGAACCCCGCTTGAACCTGCCGTCACTTTTTCCGACGATCCCCTCAGAATTATGCGAGGCCTTCGTTTCGCCGCGCAACTGCAATTTCAAATAGAAGAAAAAACCTTTGACGCGATGTCGGCGGTGAAGAATCGTTTGCAAATCATCTCGCAAGAGCGCATTACGGACGAATTCCTAAAAATCGTTTCCTCGCAGAAGCCGAGCGTTGGATTCTTGTTAATGGATCAAGCCGGCGTGCTGGAACTCATTTTCCCGGAGTTTGTTGCGCTCAAAGGTGTGGAAGGTCGGGACGGTTTTTTCCACAAGGACGTTTTTTATCACACGCTGCAGGTTTTGGACAACATATCCGCCGTTTCCGACACTGTTCCGTTGCGTTTGGCCGCTATTTTTCACGATATTGCAAAACCGCAAACAAAAGCATTCCACAAAGGCAAAGGCTGGAGCTTTCACGGGCACGAAGACGTCGGCGCACGAATGATTCCCAAAATTTTCCGACGCTTTCGGCTTTCTGGCGAGTGGGCGAAATATGTACAAAAGTTGACGCGACTGCACTTAAGGCCGATTGCCTTAACGGAAGAGGAATGCACCGATTCAGCATATCGCCGACTGCTTTTTCAGGCCGGCGATGAATTGGAAGATTTGCTGACGCTTTGCCGCGCGGATATTACCAGCCAGAACGAAGAGCGCCGCAAACGACACCTTGAGAATTTCGATTTTGTCGTGCGCAGACTGGAAGAAGTGGAAGCCGCGGATCAGATGCGCGCATTTCAATCGCCGGTGCGCGGTGATGAGATTATGGAGCTTCTTGAAATTCCGCCCGGGCCTTTGGTCGGCAAAATGAAGAAGCAAATCGAAGAAGCTATACTTGACGGCGAAATCCCCAACGACTACAACGCCGCCAAGGCGTATCTTTTGAACTTAAGAGAAAAAGAATAACTCTTGGGTTGACGTGACAATTTCGGAGAATTGGAGCACTAGATTGCTGGAGTTTTGGAAAAGTGCGTCCAACAATCCAGTATTCTATCAATCCATTGCTCCAACCCAAACGAGTTAAAACATTAACGAAACTTTTAAAAATTCACTAGCGTCTTAGAATCATTGTTTTTCGCGAGGCCCGCTCGCGGAAGCCGCCAAAGGAGGAAGGAAAAATGAATGAATCGACCAACCCGCAAGAGCTTGATCAACCCAAAACAAGCGCTTTTTCACGCATCATTGGAGTCATCACTTCGCCGAGACCGACAATGGATGACATTGCTCGGTTCCCTACCTGGTTTTTGCCGTTAGCTATTTCTACAATCGCTGGCGCCGTCGCTACATGGTTTTTGCAAGATTTGATCGTTGAAGCGCAGATGACGCAGCTTGCCAATAATCCGGACCTCAACGAACAGCAGATTGAAGCGCAACGCGGCGTCATGGAAGCAATGGGACCGTTTTTTGCGATTTTCACCATCGTTTTTGGCCCTCTCTTTACGGTTATCATCGCCGCCGTTTTGCTCTTCACCGGGAACTTTATTCTAGGCGGAGAATCACGGTTCAAGGTCTTGTTTTCTACGACTTGTTGGGCCGGGATTATCTATTCCGTCATCACAATTTTTTCAACGCCGCTCATGCTTGCCAGCGGAAAAATGGAGCCGGTTGCCAGTCTCGTTTTTCTAGCGCCTACTAATGACCCCACATCATTTTTGTACGCTCTTCTCGTAAGGATTGATCTCCTGTCGTTGTGGTGGGTGATTGTGGTCGGCCTGGGCATAGGCGCGGCCTACAAATTCAGCAATCAAAAAGGAATCACCGTCGCCGTTGTATGGTGGCTGATTATGATCCTGGTCGGTGCGGTATTCACGGCCGGGTTTTAAATAAAGTTAAAGTTCAATTGAAGTCGCAGTAGCTTGCTGCGCAAAGGTATTGTTTTGAGGAGATTATCATGAGTATTTTGAAACGTGTTATTTCCGGCATTATATTTATTGGATTTGGCGCAGGTTCGGCGTTTTCGCAAGGCGCGTTAACGCTCGAACAATGCGTTCAAATCGCTTTGGAAAAAAACTCGGCTTACATTAACGCGAGGCATCGGGAAACAATTGCGGAAACGAATGTGACGATAACCCGGGCCACAATACTTCCGCAAATTAATTCATCCTTTCAAAGTGCGAGATTCCAGCAAGGGGCGAGTACTTTTCAGCAAGATGTACCGGTTATCGACCCGGCCACCGGCCAAATTCTGAGATTTGAGCAACAGCAGATCGTGCGGGAAGGTAGTAATCGGCAATCCCACCAAATGTCGGTTTCATTGTCGCAAACGCTTTTCGATTTTGGGCAGTCTTTTGACAATATCAAACAGGCGAAAGCTAGTCGGCGGTCTTCTGAGCATGTTTCTGAAAACACCAAACAGACCACCATTCTTAACGTTCATCAATTCTTTTACCAACTTTTGCAAAACGCTCAATTGGTTGAAGTGCAAAAGGAAGCGTTAAAATCGAGTGAAGAGCAGCTCAAGAAAACGCAGAGCATGTATGAAATCGGCTCGGTTGCACAAGCGGACGTTTATCGCCAGCAGACACAGGTCGGCAGCGATAAAATCAACCTGATCCGCGCCGAAAACAATGTGCTCGACGCCCGTGCGCAATTGAATGTCGCGATGGGACAGGCGCCGGACGCGCCGTTGAGCATTATAGAAAGCACAGAAGAAGGGGCCTTATCTCAGTATACCATCGACCAAGCGTTGGAAATAGCCATGCAGCAGAATCCACAGGTTTTCCGTTTCAAGGCGGACATGGACGCCGCACGGCATGGTTCGAAATCTGCCAAGAAGAACTATCTTCCTTCATTCGGCGCCTCGGTTAGCTATTCTCGCTCGAACACGGAATTCTCCCCGGTCTATTCAGATTTCGGCAGGAACTGGTCTTTTAATTTGGGCGGCAGAATCAATTTCAATTTGTTTAACGGCTTTTCAGATCTTGCGCGGATAGATCGTGAAGAAACCAACTACCGCATTGCTGAAGAAAGTCTGGTTGAGACAGAACGCGACTTGCGGCGACAAGTACAAGCAGCGTTGTTTGACCTAGAAATGAACCGCCAGATTCAAGAGATTAACAATCAAAACATACAATCTGCCGAAGAAGACCACCGCCTGCAACAGGAGCGTTATCGCGTCGGCGCAGGGACGTTGCTCGACGTTATCGCCGCGCAGGCGACTTTAACCAGCGCGCGCGCTACTTTCGTCCGTGCAAAATACGACACCAAAATCGCGGAAGCGCAATTGCAAGCGGCTATGGGTACGCTCAAATAAGCGAGAAGAATCATGCTAATCGAAGTCAGTGATCTCAGTCGAATTTATTATATCGGTTCCATCGAAGTGCCGGCGCTGAAGCGAGCGGACATGGGGATTGAAGCCGGAGAATATGTCGCGATTATGGGGCCGTCCGGTTCCGGAAAATCGACGCTCATGAATATTCTAGGTTGTTTGGATACGCCTACGACCGGGATTTATCGCTTGAATGGTGAGCTGGTCAGCGAGATGGATGATGACCAGCTCGCGGATATTCGGAATCAGGAGATCGGTTTTGTTTTCCAAACTTTCAATCTTCTGCCCCGTGCAACGGCGTTGCACAATGTTGAGCTGCCGTTGGTCTATTCCGGCATTCCCGCCGCCGAGCGCCGCAAAAAGGCGGAGATCGCTTTGGAAAAAGTGGGGTTGGCGGACCGCATGGAGCACAAACCGAACGAGCTTTCCGGCGGTCAGCGCCAGCGCGTCGCCATCGCACGCGCTTTGGTTAACGATCCATCAATTATTCTGGCCGATGAACCGACCGGTAACCTGGACACCAAGACCGGCGATGAAATCATGCGCATTTTTTCTGGATTGCATGATCAGGGCAACACGATTATTCTTGTCACGCACGAAGAATATATCGCCGAACATGCGCACCGGATCGTTCGTTTGAAAGACGGTCTGATTGAACGCGATGAAATCGTGGGTGATCGCCATTTAGCGCAGGAACCAGCTTAGCGTTATTGTTGGAGTACTGGAATGTTGGATTGTTGGTTGGTAAGAAGTCAATAGTCCAACATTCTTGTTTTCTGAGGTTTTTCTTCCCCACAGTCATGCTTTGACACTATTTCTTACCCCTCAGCCAGCCGTTTTGTTGATACCATTCATACGTTCCTTTCATGCCTTCTTCTAACTTTGTCTCGGGTTGAAAACCAAAATCTCTTTTCGCAAGTTCCGCGCTGCAAAGCCAATATTTAGGCAAGGACAGTTCGATTTTCGGCGAGTTGATTAGGGAAAAGCGCCCTGTCATTTTTGAATACAGATCGCCGCATTTTCCGGCAACCTTCAAAACAAATTTGGGGATGTTTATATCGAAAGCCGAGCGCCCAACGACGCGCTCGACAACTTCTTTCACTTCATGCCAGGCGATCGGCTTTTTATTACTGAGAAAGTAGGTTTTATTAGCAGCCTCGGGCGACTTCATGGCATCCAAAATACCGCGCGTCAAATCATCGACGTGAACAATTGAAATGTAACTGTCCCGGTTACTGGCGTAAATGTTTATTCCTTTCCGGACGTATTGAAACATTTCAAAAAAATCGACGTCGCGGGGGCCGTAAACCGCCGGAGGACGAATGATTGTGAAGGGGATTGTTTCGCCATACTCCTGGACGATTTGTTCAGCGATGAATTTACTCTCTCCGTAGATTTCAAGCGGTCGCGGTTTGTCGTTTTCCGTGATCGGATGGTCAAGAGTCTTTGCTGGCCCGGCGGCGGCTTGAGATGAAATGAAAACGAATCGCTTTAACTTCAGGGTTTTCGCCCGAATGGTCTCCAGAAGGTTTTGCGTCGGTTCAACATTTCCAGCGATGAATTGCTGCTTAGTAACACGTTTGGTGACGCCTGCGACATGAATCACGTAATCGGCTTCATCAAAAGCGGGACAACTGACCAGTGTTTCCGGTTTGTCGTACTCGATAAAATGCTTCTTTATTGGGAGGCCTTCAAGGTATTTTCCTGTGCTGCCGCCCTTGCGAAAAAGACACACCGTTTCAATGTTTTCTTGCAAAAGCGCTTCAACGATGTGGCTGCCGATAAAGCCGTTTGAACCTGTGACGATTGCTTTCATGCGTAACTCAATTCAAAAATAAAATCGATTTTCATAGACGAGACCACAAGTTTAGAAAGAGCTTTCGCCAATGAAATCATTCCAGTCAAGCGAAGATTCGTACCAGTATTCCCGCCAGCGATGAATCTTTCCGTTTTTTGTTTTGATGATGACCATACCGTGAACCTGACTTCCGTATGAAAAGGTGAATTCTCCGCAACCAACCTGTTTCGCTTCATCAAAAACAATATGACGCCAAGTCATTTTCATGTCACCTGCTCGTCCTGAATCGCCGCCAAAAAAAGTATGCAATGCGTCTCTGCCTTTGTAAAATTGCTTATTCGGCGGCTCCACATAAATTGCATCTGGCGTAAAGCAATTCGCAGCTTTTTGGGCGTCTCCAGCGTTCCACCCTTCAGCCAAATTTTGCAAGAGTTCTTCAAATTGAAGTCGGTTCAGTTTTGCATCGGCTTTGTCAAATGATTTACTTGAGTCCTCCTTACAGGCGAAAACGCAGGAAGAAACAAGAAAAATCGCCGTGAACAATTTTATTCTTATACTCAGCCGATGACAATGATCTGCCCGACGGCTTGGAAGACGAATACTTTGAGTACTACTTTTGCTCATTTTCCTTGAGTTCTTTTTATGCTCGTCGCGGATTTCGCGAGAATGCTCGTCTCAATTTTCTCCAGAGCATTCACCATACTAAAATCAGTATGAACGGGAAAACGATTGCGGCGGCTTCTTCAAGGAGTTGATTCTTCTGGGCATGTTTAACTGCTTCAATTGTAGGAATCATGGATTCTCCGCTCAATTATCGGCGAGGGTGATCCGTCGAAAAAAATGAAACTTGAGAAGAAAAGGACGCCTAAAACTCATGCCCTTTCTGCCAGTCGCGCCGCTCTTTCTTGGTGGGGCGGCCCTTGAATTTCCGGCGATGCGTGCGATCAAATTGCGTTTGCATTTTCATCAATTCAATCGTGTCCTTGGGGATTTCAGGGCTGTTGTCTTTATAGGCAAGCTTGGCGTCTTTTGCTGAGAGCCCGCGAATCGGCAGCTCCAACACTTCCAGATCACGATAGCGCGAGCCGGATTTGACAGTGATTTTATCGCCGACGACAACGGTTCGGCTCGCTTTTGCGGGCTGGCCGTTAAGTTTCACGCGACCAAGATCGCACGCGTCAGCAGCCTCGGTGCGCTTTTTGAAAATGCGCACCATTTTCAGCCATTTGTCGATACGCATTGCGGAAGTTTCGTTGCTTCGATTTTCGGAAGAGCTTTTTCTACGAGCCATTTCCAAAGCGTCCTTTCATGGTGAAACCAAAGCCATCGCCAGCTCAGTCATTTTCGTCAAGTCTGCGACGGCGATGCATTCGTTGTTGGCGTGAGGGTTTTTCTGCCCTATGCCAAGATTGAGCGTCGGCTTGCCAATAGCGTTGAAAACGTTGGCGTCGCTGCCGCCGCTATAAACCTGCGGCGCCGGAGTCAGTCCAACTACTTGCATTTTCTTATGTAAATGTTGCGCAATCGGCTCGCTTTCTGAAATGGAAAATCCGGCAAACTCTTTCTTGTCATGCATTTCGTAACTCCCGCCGAATTTTTGAGAAACATCATCAAGCGAGCGCCTGAGGTCTTTGATGAGTCTTTCCATCGTCTGCGGATTAAACGAGCGGATTTCTCCGTCTAAGTGCACCTTTCCGGCGACAACATTCGTCGCTTCGCCGCCGCGAATGACGCCGATGTTTGCCACTGTTTCGTCGTCAATTCTTCCCACTGGAAACCGTGTCACAACTTCCGCGGCCATGCTGATGGCATTCACGCCTTTTTCCGGCGCAACTCCGGCGTGCGCTTCCGCACCGATAACGTCAATGCTAAATTTCATCGCTGAAGACGTGTGGGCAATATAGTCGCCAGGCGGACGAGAGCTGTCGAAGACGTAGCCGCTTTCCGCCTGAACCTGCGTCCAATCGACATTTGACGCGCCTATCAATCCGATTTCTTCAGCGATAGTAAAAATAACTTCAAAATTGTTATGTTCAAAATCAGAGGATGCGACTTGCTCAAGAAGTGACAGCAGTATGGCTATCCCGGCGCGATTATCCGCGCCCAGAATAGTGTCGCCCGCGCTTGAGATAACGCCGTTTTCGATAACGGGTTGAAGGTCTTTTGTCGGACGAACGGTATCAGTGTGGGAGCAAAGAAAAAACGGTTTAGCAGAATTTGATTTTCCTGGCACTCGGACAATAATATTTCCGGCATTGCCGCCGGTTTTTTCTCCGGCGTTATCCTCTATAAAATCAAAATCCCAGGAGCGAAGTTTCTCGATGATGTAATCGTTGACCGGGCGCTCTTCAAGTGAAAGTGCGTTTATTTTGACGAGTTCCAGAAAGGTTTCAGTGATATGATCCGCGTTTATTTCAGGCATTTTCGATTTTCGTTTTGTATGATGATTTTATCAAACGCTTTCGGCGCTTCGGTGAATCATTCTAGCAGTTGCCCAAAATAAAAAAAGCGATACCAAACCAGTCGGCGTCGCTTTTTCTGTAGAACTATTTGTGGGGGAAGGATCAGTTGTTTCCGCCGGAACTCTCGGTTTTGTTTTCTGATTTTTCACGAGAAGCTTGATCGCCTCGTAAAACCTGCCGCAGCTTGGCCAGCGTATCTTCCATTTTCCTGCGATCTTCACGGATTTTTGACAACTGCTCTTCAGCCATTTCCGTCTTGCGGCGCTCCTTGCCCAGTTGCTCCTGCAGCGGCAGTGCGGGAATGTTTTCGTCCTCTTCAACAAATAGCGGGCTTTCTAATCCGCGCGGCGCCGGTTTCGTGATATGATATTTCCCGCCAATCTGCAACCGCCAGCCTGGATTGCTGGGCAAATCGGGATGCACTTGCACAAGCGTTGTTCCGTTTGCAGTGTAGAGTGACAAATCCGTATCGCTTGAGAGCCGAACGTCCACGGCGGCAAAAAACGATGCACGATTGTTCGCGCGATAGTTTATCGACGGGGTCAAGTAGTAGGCGTTTTCTCGGGTATAAGCTGTCACGGGAGGCCGAACGGCAAACATTCTTCCAGAGACTTCCAGGCCAAAATCAAGTTGGGAGGTAGGCAAAACCGCACCGACGCCCCAAAGCAAAGCTCGGCTGGCGCTTGTCGCAACTGTGTTGTCAGTGGGGTCGCTGGTAATCGTCTGCCCCTTGTCATTGTGAAACCACATGCCGACGTTAGCATGGAGATTGAACCCGGCTTCGGGAATCAGCAAATCACTTGTGACGGAGCCAAGCGCCGTAATTCCGAACTCGAACTGCCCGGAACTGTAAGGCTCGAAAACAACATTGTGGTGACTTGCCAGAGGAATTCTGCCTTCAGCAAGCAATCCGAATTTGACGGGACTTTTAATGCTGCCAAAGGAAGCGGCTTTGATTGCAAAATTAACGTCGGACGGCGTATTAATGCCGCTCGAACCTTGATGAGTATCCTGATAGACAATATTGGTCAGGTACAATTCGAAATGTTTGTGCGGGGCGATCGCGGCGCTGACAACGCCTTGAACATCCCAAAAAGTTCCGGTTACATTGTTGGTTAAGGTCGTCTTGTAGAATGATGTGGTGTGTGCATTGATTGTGACGGCGCCCTTGTCCAGCGTCCATGCCGAGTGCAAGTGCGTCAGTCCTCGACCTGCCGGAAATTGCAGGCCTTGGGAAAATACCGTGGAAATCGGTAAGAGAAAAATCGTCAAAGAGGTGAAACAGCGAAAGAATCGATTTTTCATGGCTTTTTAACTCAAAGTAAACGTCCTGTTGCTTTATTCATTTGAAGGCTTTTTTAAAGCAAACTTGACGCCGCTAATGCCCGGAAATCTCACGCCTCAAATTGCAAGATTTGATCCTGCTCGATCCTATTTAATATGAATATTTTTGAACAAGGCGTCTTATCTCGAGACAGTGGACGTAAGAAGGGGGCTGTGTGAGACGCCTGGTCGACGTAAAGATTTAAAAGAGATGCAAGATTTGGCGGCGGAAAGATTTTAGGATGGGAACTCTCTACCTGACACTTTTTTGTAAACTGCATTTTCGAGCCGTCGAAAGGCCCGGTTTTGTCATTCAGAAGCAATCTTTGTTATCGTCCAGTGCAGAGCATGCTCAAAAGTATCAAGGGTTGGATCAAAAAAGATGCTTCCAGCATGACAATTCCGGCCTTTTTTGCCAGTTGTAGAAGCCTATACAAAAAGTGTCAGGCAGTGAAGATGGGAAATACGATTTGACGGTTCAAGAATATAAAAAGCCCCGCGACGATAGGCCGCGAGGCTTTACGGAGGAGGGAAGAAAGTAAATTAGTGACTATTGGGCGCTTTCATTTTAGTTGAAGCGGCGCGCTCAGACAAATGCTCTTTTGCGCCGTTGCCCTTAAAATGGCTTAAAATGTTGACGCCGGTTGCGTTTTCGATTTGTTCGGTCAAGGAAATTACGGCGCCGGGAAGCTGATTGACAAAATTGCCTACTCCGCCGCCGCTCTTGCCATTGCCGCTGTCGATCACGCTCACTTTTTCAATGTTAACGTTATTCACAGTATCGACCAGTTGCGAGATAATGTCGGGAAGCATGTTGAGCATGAAGATTTTTTCGCCTTCGCCGCCTGCGCTTTGATAGGTTTTGACCATCTCGGCAAGTACCTGCAAATTCGCCTTTCCGTCTTCAATGATTTTCGCTGCTTCACCAACAGCTTCCAGCTCTTTCGCTTCTTTTTTGGCGCGCGCGGGTTCAATAACATCGGCCATCAAACGCTTCTGCTGCAAAACAATGCGTTCTTCTTCCACCTCTTGCTCATACTGCGCCTTGGCTTTTTCACCGGCGACTTGGGCTTCTTGCTCTTTGATGACCGCGACTTTTTCCAGTTCAGCTTCTTTCACGCGCAAATTGTTGTTTTCTTCAGCGACTTTCTGATCTGCAACCGCCTGCGCCATTTTGACTTCCCGTTCCGCCGTGATTTGGGCAGCTTTGATTTCTTGTTCGGCCATTGCTTTCGCGACTTCGGCGCGTTGTCTTGCTCCGGCTTCGGCTTCTTCGGCTTCAGACGTTTTCTCGGCTTCGGCTTTTCTGGCGCTTGAAATGACTTCAGCGGTTTTCTTTCGTCCAATCGAATCTAAATAACCAGCCTCGTCAGCGACGTTTTGAATCTTCAAAGTATCGAGTTGAAGGCCAAGTTGCTGGAGGTCGTTCTCAGCTTCGTCAATGAGGCTTCCGGCAAACTTTAAGCGATCTTCGTTCACTTCTTCCGGAGTCAAGGTCGCCAAAACTCCGCGCAAGTTTCCTTCAAGCGTATCTTTGGCCATCTCGTGAATCTGGGCCAGCGGCTTATCCAGAAAGCGCTCGACGGCGTTGCCGATTGTTGGTTCGGTCGAGTCCACTTTTATGTTCGCAATCGCATCAACGCTGAGTGGAATCCCGCCCTTTGAGTATGCATTTTTCACCGCCAATTCCATCGGGATGGTTTCCAAAGACATTCTTGCCGCTTTTTCTATAACGGGAATTCGTATCGCACGTCCTCCTTGAACCTGTCTCTTATACACATCTGACGCTGCCGACGAGCTTCTTGGTGT
>CAXHAT010000118.1:0-24772 GCA_964014485.1 uncultured Deferribacteres bacterium | reverse complement strand
AAATTATGTTCAGCCATTTGAGCTGAACGAAAGGCAAAGCGAGCTTTGCACTCCGGTTTTCTATAGCCGACCGATCTGGCTTTGCACGGCAAGTTGTTTACGCCGTCCTATTTGACCAAAATCATTTTCTTTGTCTGCACAATCTCGCCCGCCTGAATTTGGTAAATAAACACGCCGCTGGCAACGCGTTCGCCGGAACGGTTGCGACCGTCCCAGACTGAGAAGTGGTAGCCCGCCGGTTTTTCTTCGTCGTCAACCAACGTGACAACTTCACGACCCAATAAATTGTAAATTTTGAGCGTGACTTTCGCGTTTTGCGGCAGACCGTAGCGAATCGTCGTTGCGGGATTGAAGGGGTTGGGGAAATTCTGTGCCAGTTCAAACGTCGTCGGCAAGCCCAGCGCGTTTTCACTCTCCTGCTCGACAAAATCCGCCGTGCCAACCACCAATTTAAAGCGATTCGCGCCTGAACGGAGCGGGCTGAAGACATACGCGCCTTCCCGCCGCACATCAACGGCGTGGTGCAATTGCAAATCGAAAAGCCGGATTTCAAAATGCTCGGGCGCTGATTCCAGTTCGTCAAATTGTAGCGTCACCGGCTCGCCCAAACTGGACTGCACGCGAAACTCCCATACGTGCCCGTCTTCGGAAGGCGGCTGAAAGTCCGTCGTGTAGTTGTCGGGAAACTGCGCCCAGTCCTGTTGCGCAAACCATAGTTTAACAAACTCACCGATGGGCGGCGGTTCGAAAAGTTCGTGCCGGTCCCATTCCGGCGAAGCGTCTTTTGCCGCACCGACATAATTTTCCACATCACGCACATCGCTGGAAGCTGCGCTCAGCTTGATGCGCCAATCCAGGCCGCCCGCAGGTTTCGCCAGGTCTTGCGTACGGTCAAGAATGTCTTCCGACGGCCAGATGCGCAAAGTGTCCACGCCCCCAGCCGCTTTGACAAGATAACCCGTCCAGGGCGCCAAGAGCTGCGCTTCTCGGAAATCGCCTTCAAAGCCAAAAATGGACGGGCGCGAGCCGTCGCTTTTCAAATCGACGTTTTCAATCCGGACATTGAAATTGAACGGATTGCCGACCATGTTCCAGCCTTCGTGCAAAGGAATCTCAAAAAATTCCAGCGTCTTGGGCGTTAAGCCCGCGCCTGCGGTTATCGCGGCGTTTTCGCTAATAATCAAGAATCGAGCGGAACCAGGAAAAAATTGATCATTGCCAGTAGTTTCAAGGTAAGGAAAATCAGCGTTAGCATTGGCGGGGTCTATGCGCCACAATCGCCAATCCTTAATATTTTGTTGGCCCAAATCATCGCCAAAAACAGCGTCGACCGAGGCGTTTTCAAGCGCAAGGGGAACGGCGATCAGCCGGTAAGCGCCGTCTTCCACGCCGCCGATTTGCGTCGTTGAAATGGCGTTCTCCGAAAGGCGCACCTGCACCGGCGTCCATTCCGATTCCGTCGGCTGCTCAACGCCGTCCCGCGCCACAATGCGATACTCAAGGCCGCGCGTCAGCGGAATTTCGCTGGTTGTGTCTGCGGCAATATCAAAAGTATAACGATTGTCCGCTCTGCGCTGCATTTGTTTCTCAACACTGGTCGCGCCGCCGCCCGCGCGGAAGAACAGGGTGACGGATTGTATACTGAAATTGTCCTCGACTTGGGCGGACACTTCGAAACTTGATCCTTGAGCAACCGTTGTTGCCAGCGTCGTGTTGACCAGCCCCGGCGGCGATTCGTCAAGGCCGGTTCCCTCAAGCTCAACGGCGCCGATTTCGCTGGAATCCGCCCCGGCTGTGACATGAAGCACAGCGGATTTTAGACCGGGTGATTGCGGCTGGAAACGCACGAAAAACGTTTCGTCTTCGCCCGGCAAAAGCGTTGCGGGCGGTTGGAAAAGCGCTTGGAAATCGGATGCGCCCGCGCCGGACATTTCAGCAGCGGCGATTGCAACTGTGTCAGCGCCGTCGTTCCGAAAAGTAAGCGGCAAATCCTGAAATTCGCCGACATTGGCAGGCTCAAAGTCGAGGTTGGCACGGCTTAAGAACACAGACGCGCTGAGGCCGGAGCCGCGTACCAATACGACATTCTGCGGCATTGCCGTGTCGGTGACGATTTCAAACGAAGCGCTGCGCAATTTTGTTTGTGTCGGCGCAAAAGCCAGTTCCAGCGCTTCGGCGTCTCCGGGGCCAATGCGCAGAGGCAGACGAGAACGATCCACAATGCTGTAGTCGCTGGCGGCGGCGCCTTCGAGCCTGATGTCTCGGACGGTCATGATGGCATTGCCTGAGTTTGCAAGCTGCAATGCGCTCGTCTTGGTCTGGCCTACGCGAACCTCAAAGAAATCCACGGTTTTGGCGGCTAATGTTAAAAATGAACGGGAGGTCTCGGTGACTTCGGCCTTTAGCGTGATCGCGCCCAGAAGATTTCCCCCCTGATCACTGAACTCTAGCGTCGCTGATTTGACGCCGATCGTTTGAGCGTCAAAACTGACGCTAAAATCGATTTCTGCGCCAGCGGCGATAGCATGGCCTTCAAATTCATCAACACTAAAATCGCCCGCGTTAGCGCCGCTTGTCGCAACTGACGTAAGCATGAGAGTATCAGATCCTGTGTTCGCCAAACCCAAACGCAACGAGGCTCGCGTACTGACGGCCACCGGGCCAAAATCCAACGCCGCATCCGAAAACGCCAGAGAAGCCCCGCCGACGGTGAAGCTTTGCTCCGGCGCGAATGCAGAAGCGGCGTAGGCATGATCTATTGCCTGTACGCTCCAATAGTAGGTTCCCGGCGCGAGGTTTTTCAGCGCCCAGTTTGTGTTGTGCTGCAAGTTTCCTTTTGCCGCGATAAGCCTCGCCCCGTTTTGCGCGTTCGTCATCGGCGCAACCACGTCGAATGCTCCCGGAGCGCTGCCGACGCGCAAATTGTAAGTCAGGCCGTCCGGAGCCGTTTCTGCGTCCGTCGTTTGCGCCCAGGAAAGGGCCGCCGAGCCCTCGCCAACAACTGCCGAAAGTTGCGAAGGCGCTTGCGGCGGTTGGTTTTGCGTATTCAGGTTGTTGCGGAAAATTCGCGTGTAGCCTACGCCGCCGCTAACTTTGCCGCTCAAAAGCAAGTCCAAATCACCGTCGTTGTCATAGTCGCCCCAAGCGGCGTCGCAATCGTCCATGCCGGGAAAAGGTATTCCGGTGTTTACAAAGACGCCGTTTTCGTTGCGATAGATTCGCGTGATGTCATCTTCGGAAACTTCATCGTCGCCGGAAATCAGCAAGTCCAAATCGCCGTCGTTGTCGTAGTCGCCCCATGCGGCAATGCCCTCGTCGATGGTAAAATCAAAATCGCTGACGTCTTCAAATTGGAAATCGCCGTCGTTGCGATAAAATTTCATAATATCGTCATCGCCGTCGTTTCCGTTTAAAATGAGGTCGAGATCGCCGTCATTGTCGAAGTCTCCGAGTTGGGCGTCGCTCCGACGCGAGCCGATAATATTCGTCTCGAGCAGTTCAAAAACGCCGTCGTTGTTTTGATAAACGGAAGTTTCCTCACCGTCGTTAGATCGGCCAGTGAGGACAACGTCCAGATCGCCGTCGTTATCAAGGTCGCCCCAGAGCGCGGCGCCGTTTCTCATTTCTGCAAAACCAACTTCAGCGTCAGAGAAAGCGCCGTTCTGGTTTTTGTAAATCGCCGCAATCCTGCCGCCCTCGCCGTCTCCTGTCAGGAGCAAATCCAGATCGCCGTCATTGTCATAATCGCCCCACGCCACTGAATTCGGTTCCGCCGCTACGCCCTGCAAGGCGTCGCTGGTCGGCAGAAAAACGCCGTTTGAGTTGTTGTAAATACGTGAACTTTGCGCATTGCCTCCAGTCAGCGCGCCGGTTAAGACCAAATCGAGATCGCCGTCGTTATCATAATCGCCCAAATCTAAAGCCGCTTCCAAAACGCTGTCAATTTCCGATTCCGTATCCTCAAAGCGGTTATTGCCGAGGTTGCGGTAAACAAATGAAGAAGGTAATTGCGCAGAGGTTTCACCAGCGTAAATAACGTCCAAATCGCCGTCGTTGTCGACGTCGCCCCAAATTGCCGCAGCGTCGTTTAATCCTTCAAACTGCGTCAATTGATTGGGAACTTCCGAAAACAAGCCTGGGGTCGCGGAAGCGTCGGCGGAAAAATCACTGAGAATTTCGCTCGTGTCGAGTGTGGCGACCCGGAAAAAATAGGGCGTGTTGTTCAACAAGCCTTCGATGATAACGCTGGTTTGGGAGACGCCCGCCGTCGAGTCCAGCAATGTTAGCGGGCGGGGTTGCAGACCGCCGTAGACATAATATTTTTGTGCGCTTGGCGCATTAACCGCACCCCAGGAAAGTTCGACTTCTTTGTTGCCGCCGAGAGCGATGACATTTTCCGGCGGCGGCGGCGGAGAAAACTCAAACGTTTGTTCCGGAGCAAACGCAGACGCTTGCCGTCCGTTGTCGATCGCTTGAACGCTATAGAAGTAGGTTCCCGGCTGCAAAATTTTTATAGGCCACTGCGTTGCAGTACTTACGTTGCCGGGTTGTGAAACGCGACGAAGACCGTCAGCCTGCGCCATGCCCGCGAAAACATCGTCAGCGCCGGAAGACGTGCCGATGCGCAGGTTGTAAGTCAGGGAATTCTGCGGCGTTTCGTCATCTGAAGCCGACTCCCAGTTCGGAGTGAAAACGTTCCGTGCTTGCGCAATCGGCATGATTACCGGAGTGCTTGGCGGAGCGTTTTTCATATTGCTGTTGTTGCGATAAATGCGCGTGAGCGGCCCTTCCCCGGTTCTGCCGGAAACAGCAACGTCGAGGTCGCCGTCGTTGTCGAAATCAGCCAAGTGAAAACTGCCGTCAGCCAAACCGGGGATTGCGGTGACGATTTCTTGAAATTGATCGGCTGCGCGCTTGTAAAGTCGCGTTGAACGTCCGTTTTGCCCCGTGCCTGAAACGAGAATATCTTCAACGCCGTCATTATCAACGTCCGCCAATTCGATGGCGCCGTTTTCAACGCCGACAAACGAAAGCTTTGTGTCGCTGAAGTCGCCGCCGTCGCTTGCATATAATCGCGTGGCCGCGCCGTCTTCTTCCTGTCCTGCAATCAGGAGATCAAGATCACCGTCGTTGTCAAAATCCAGAAATCCGGCGGCCGCATTCTTAGCATCCGCCAACGGTTCATCGCGCTCTGAAAACGCGCCGTTCGTATTGCGATAGATGCGCGAAATTCGGTCGCCCTCGCGGTTTTCGCCAACTAGAAGAATGTCGAGATCAAAATCTTGACCATAATCCGCCCAGGCAACGGCGGCGTTTTGCACATCCTGAATGGCGGCGTTGCTGCTGAGAAACTCGTCAGCGCCAATGTAGCGATAGACGCGTGAGACCGGCGTACCGTCGTTGGCCTGACCGGCCAGCAGAAGGTCAAGATCGCCGTCATTGTCGTAATCGCCCCATGCCAAGTCGCCGTTGCGCACGCCGATCAGCGGCGCATCAATGTCGACAAAACCGCCGTCGCCGGTGTTGCGATAAATTTTGGAAACCGGACGACCGGCGCTTTCGCCAATAACAGCAAGGTCAAGCCAGCCGTCGCCGTTAAAGTCGCCCCAGGTCGCGGCCGCTTTTCCCAGCGGAGTGACATCTGAAGAAATAGGATTAAAAACGCCGTTTGAATTTTCAAGAACGTCTGAAAACGTCGAGCCGTCAATCTGCTCCCCGGTGATGAACAAGTCCAAATCGCCGTCATTGTCGTAATCTCCCCACGCGACGTCTCCATCGCCAATTTCGGGCAGATTTAACGCGATCTCGGCCAAAAGCGAAGGCGCTGCATAAGCTCTTTGAGAAAATTTCGAAGCGTTGCCGGCATTGTCAACGGCGGTCACAGCTATTTCATGAATGTCGGGCGAGTTGAAGCCAGTCAGTTGTGCGTCGGTAACATCAACCGAATCTTCCAAAACGAGGGGGCCGCCGCCTTGAGCAGTGTAAATGCGGTACCTGGTCACGTCCGGATCGCTGCTTTCGTCCCAGAGCAGGTTAATTTCTCCATTCTCTGCATGCGTAACCTGCAAGTTTTCCGGCGGCGGCGGAAAAACAATCGCGAAGGTCTGTTCCGGCGCGAAGGCGGACGAGGCCATGCCATTATCGATTGTTTGCACGCTCCAGAAATATTGACCTTTCGGCAAATCCCGCTCTAACCGCCACCGAGCGCCGCCGTCAACGTTACCGGGCTCCGGCAAAAGTCGGAATCCGGTCGCCGGGTCCGCGGAAGGTGAAACAATGTCTACGGCGCCGGTTGCGC
The DNA here is from genome assembly GCA_964014485.1 of uncultured Deferribacteres bacterium. GTDB lineage: Bacteria > Zhuqueibacterota > Zhuqueibacteria > Zhuqueibacterales > Geothermadaptataceae > CAXHAT01. The sequence goes on along the minus strand of CAXHAT010000118.1, from coordinate 18,474 downwards.
TGCCGACTCGCAGATTATATGTCAGGCTGTTTGCAGGCGTTTCCGCGTCATTCGCGGGCTGCCACTCAAAAATTATTGAGTCGCGCGTGACGATTGTGTTCAATGACGTCGGCGATTCCGGGGGCGTATTTGAGACCGGCGCGTCGTTGCGCACAACAATAGTCAGAAAATTGTCATGATCGCCGGCCATGACAAGATCGAGATCGCCGTCATTATCAAAATCACCAAAATCGAACCATGCAGCCTTCATTTTCGGCAAGGGCTGGTTTTCAAATGGAACAAAATTCCCGTTATCATTTCTAAATAGCTTCGCCACTTCGTTCGTATCTGCGTCCCCAACAACCAGCATGTCAAGATCGCCGTCATTGTCCAAGTCGCCCCAACCCGCGCGCCCGTCCTGGATTCCGGTCAAAGTTGAATCGTGGATTTCAAAGCTTCCGGCGTTATTTTCATAAATTATGGTAAAAAAGAAATCACCATCTTCGCCTGCGCTCAAAATATCCAAATCGCCGTCATTATCAAAATCGCCCCATTCCAGCGAACCGTCGACAATTGGAAAAAGCCCGGCCTCAACGTCCTGAAAAACGCCGCCTGTATTGCGATATACTCTCATGCTGAAGTCATCGTCGCCTTCGCCGGAAATCAATAGATCGAGATCGCCGTCCTTGTCAAAATCACCCCAATCGATTCCAGGGTCTTCGCCGCCGAGAATGCCGGCGTCGATTTCGGTAAATTCACCGTCGCCGTCATTGCGATAAAGAGTGGCAAAATTATCATCGCCTTCGTTTAAATCGCCTGCGATAACGAGGTCCAGATCGCCGTCATTGTCATAGTCGCCCCATGCTGAAAATCCCTTTTCGAATCCATCGATGTCCGTCTCGACTTCGGAAAACGCGTTGCCGTCGTTTCGGTAGAGCTGGGCTGATTCATCGCCGTCCTGATCGCGTCCCTGGACAAGCACATCAAGATCGCCGTCGTTATCGTAATCGGCCCAAGATACGTGGCTGTTCCTCACGTTCAAAAAATCAAATTTTCGTTCGATAAAAGTACCGGCGCGATTTTCATAGATTTGTGTGAATACCGGCTGCGCGTCCCCGGTAAGAAGGATGTCGAGGTCGCCGTCATTGTCAAAGTCGCCCCATTCGACGTGCCCTTCTTCGACGCCTTTGAGCGTGTCTATCACGGTAAAGTTTTGCGCAAAACCGAGCTTGGCGGTGATAACAACAACGAAAAATGTGAAGAAAATATTTGAGCTGCGTTTCGAAATATGCATTTATGAACCCCTTTACTATGGCTGCGGCGGGTTGAATCGTCTGTATGAAAATCTAAAACGTGACGATTATTGATTGTCTAAATTCGTCAAATCGGGAGGACTCGGCAAATCCGGACGGTTTTCTCCGTTCGTCAAAATAAAAACGCCTCCGCCCACCAACGCAGAAGCCCCGAGCGCATACCAACGCCAGGTTTTGCGATGCCTTCTAAGCGTATATCTGAATTCGTTTGGTTGGTTGGCAATAACGGAAATGCCTTCCACCTTGATTTTGTACCCAGGGGACTCGACTCTCAAGTTGTATCGATCTTCCACGAGAACGGTATCGAGGGGCGTCACGCCGATAAGATTATCATCCAAAAAAACCAATGCATCCGGCGGTTCGGTAATAATATTCAACGTGTCCAAAACGCGCGCTTTTTCATTGTCGAAAATTGTTGAATAATCTTCAGAAAAATCAGATGGATCAACGGAAACATCCTTATCTACACGCAAAATTCTCTTGGCAACATCGGTTTGCTGGTTTGGCAGTTTTAGTTTAAAGTAGGAAAAGAACAAATACATGTTTGCCAAAATGAAGTCGTTTTCCCCTAGGGTTTTGTAGCCTGATGTATCTAGCACTGATCTAAATTGCTCTACCGCTTGCTGCCAATTATCTACATGGAAATTCCTTGCAGCATCGTTCAGGATTTGGCTGTTCGTACCTGAGAATTGCGATTGCGAAGGGTTCGCACTGCCCAAAACGAATGCAGAGCTTAACAACAAGAATAAAACTATACTGTTTTTCATTGATTCTCCCCTGATTTTTGAATTGACGCCGGCTTGCTAAGCAGGTCTATGAGATAATGTGAATTCTCTTCTGATTGTACGTGAATAGAAACTTCGAAATCGCCATGCTTGGTATTTTTAATTTGAATTCTATGGCTGCCGGGCTCTAATTTTGTTTCAAAGGAATCTTTATTCCTGGAGACGACAGAGCCGTCTATAATAATTTGTTCCGCAGTAGGAATAATTTTGAAATGCACTCGCGCCGGACGTATCTCCCGTAATTCCTCATGTATTGTTGTGACCGGCCCAGAGCCAAATCGTAAATCTTTTTTCGCGGGCGTATGGTAGCCTGCCTTTTCTACCAAGTAGTGGTATTTCCTCTCTGGATCGAGATCAAAGAACGGGGAGCCAGTCAACTTTTGATCAAGGAGAATTGAATCTTCCGTAAAAAGTTTTACCGTCGCTTCAATGACGTTTGAAGTAACAATGAGTTGTTTCAGCTCAACAACAGTTTTTTTAGGCTGCTCAGAGAAGGGGCGAAGCTCTAAAGGCTCGGGCGAATCGGTTGCTTGAGGTTGCCGTTCTTCTGTGGTTGATCGATTGTTTTCCATTTCGGCTAAACGAAGCGAGTCCGAAGGCTGGATGATAATACTTGAGTCGCTAAGGGCTTGATCGGTGGTTTCTGGCGCTGGTTCGCCTAACTGGGCTAAATCCGGTGCTTTTTGTTGTTGAAACCAATAGAAAAATCCCAGCGCAGAAATCACGACTGCCGCAAACGCAGCGTAAAGGAACTTTCTTTTTGGACGTTCTTGCGCGTACTTCGGCTCGTCGGTTTGCAATTCCTGGAGAGTTTTCCAAAATGAATGCTCCTGACGCACCCAGTGCCCGAGCAACTCAATTTGCAAACGATATTTTTCGCCGGATTTTCTGACAAGCTCTCTCTCATACAAAAATTCCAGAGCGGCGGCCAAATCCTTGTGCGGCAAGTTCAAGACAACGTCTTTTTTCTTCAAAAATTTGATAACGTCGCTCGCAGTCCAAAACTTGGCGGCGTTTTGCGTTTGAAACTCAGCCAAAACAGACAGCGCCAAACGCTCGTTTGAGCTGAGGCTGTCCCAGACATAAAGCATCTGCGGCAGCGGGTTTTCAATCACTCCGCGCGTCACCGCTTCAACGTCTTCCGCTTCAACAGTTGCCTTTTGATGTTCGTTCAGGTGATCGATCAGATTTTGGCAAAAAACCTGGGTATAAAACGGCTGGCCTGCCGTGAGTGCGTAGATGGCCTTGGCTTGTTCTGGCGGAAAATCGAGGCTGCCTTTTGTGGGTTCAAGGATGAGACGCAGCGTTTCTTTTTCAGAAAAAAAGCTGATCCGCCGGTAGAGCGATTTGCCGAACAGCATTCGCCAATATTCAATGCGTGAGCGCTTTTCCAACTGCATCGAGCCGGTAAACACGAAACTCAGACGTTGACTGCGCTCCAGCAATCCCGAAAAAAACGGGATGACGTCCACCGAGAGCGAGCCGTCGTCAAATTTCTGTTCGATGAGCTCATACTCATCGATCATCAGAATCAAGTGTTTGCCCGAGTGAGCGAGAAAGACTTTGTCGAGCAGATTTTGGAAAGCTTTGTAAGGCCCGTTTGCTGAAGCGTCGAAACGGTAATCTCGGAAACGAATAGCATCGTGCTTTAAGGCGCGGCAAATTTCAAGGGAAATTTCGTGGAAAAAGTCGTCGTCGCTTTTCAGTCCGGCCATCGTTTGCATGTCGATCAATACGGGCAAAAAAAGATCGCCCAGCCTGCCGGACAGAATTTGGAAAAGGATGGAAGTTTTACCGCTGCGACGTTCGCCGCAGAAAACAATCACGTAGTTCTTGTCGCCGCTTTCTATTTTCCGCCGGGCGAATTCAAATTCGTCCTGCCGTCCGTAAAACATGTCGGCGGACTTGATCGGGTTTCCGACAATGTAGGGATTGGGAATCTGGGTAAAAGGCGCCTCTGACGACATCCTTTACTCTTCATTTTGATAAGCGGTTAAACGGATAATTTCGGCTCATAGATTAACAATTTGGTCATATTTAACAAGGCGATTCTACCGAGCAAACGAGCAAAAAATTAGTTTAATAGCAAATTATTTGCATCATTCAACAATAATCCTTTATTAGGGAGGCATTAGCAATAACCCAAAATAATGCTATCTCAGGGGTAATGGTTTTGTCATACCACAAATTGCGATTCGACATTCTTTGGCGGTCTTCTCGTAAAAACAAATTTTCATTTTTCATCTTTTCGCTGTTTTTCTATCTAATCGTTGTTCAAGTTTTGGAAGCGGGCGAAACAAAATTGTTTAGAACCGCCAAGGCGAACAGTTCATCCGGCTACTTGATTATTGAGACCAACGTAGATTCTCTACTGGTTATCATCGATAATGATTTTTCAAACTTTTTAGAGATTTCTTCCAATGATACGATTTTGCTGAGTGATGGAGCGCACGAAATTATCCTTGCAGGCAAAACTTTTATAGATCATCATTTTATGACTCATGTAGCGGCTGGCAAGAGTACGGTTTATAGAATTAATTTTCAGTCGAAGGTCAGCACTGCGATGTATCGCAAACACAGCAGTTATCTAAGCCTGAAGGAAGGCGTCAATTTAATTGTTGTCACAGATCATGATTCCCAAGTTTTTGTTGATAAGAAAGCAGTTGGTTTCGGTTTTGTTCGGTTGGATGTTATACCGGGGAAACGCTTGGTTTCAACGGTAAATCCATTGACTGGTTCGTCATCAAAAAGAGTAATGGTGCAAGCTAATCGATTTGCTCAAGTTAAAATGTTCAATAAGCCGAAAAAGTCTCTTGTACAAGCTTTGGCGTTTGTTCCTGGAGCCAGTCAGCTATATACAGGGGAACGAAATAAAAGCGCGCTGTTTTTTGTGAGCGTAACGGGTTCAATTCTAACTGGCATGCGATTTCATCAAAGATTCCAAAATCAAAATGATGAATACTTGGAGTTGGTTCAAAAAAGCCTCGAGTTTCTTTCCGAAGCGCAGAAGAATGAGCTGGAATTACAAACCGAGCAAAGATTTACAAACGCGCGAAATGCTGCACGGACACGAAACGTTTTTTGGGGTGTGAGCGCGGGGTTGGCTTTGTTCAATATCGTAGACGCTTTTAAGAAACCGCGAGGCGGTTTCAGGCAGAGTATCGGAAAAATCAGTTTCTTCATCCAACCGCAATCCAAACCAAATGGGACTGGGGTTCAATACAGACTCTCATTTTGAGGCCCCCTAAGTGTAAGGAGAATTTAAAATGAAGTTTCTGTCTGTGGTTCTCGTCGGCATATTCATATATGCATGTGAGACGCCAACCAGGCTAGAGCGTAATAACCCTGACCCGCCTGATAGCGAGACCTTTATTCCAAATCCGCCTTCAGAAGTTACGTTTTTTTTGCGGTACGACGATGTTATTCATGTTTCCTGGAAAGATAACAGCAAGCACGAAGATCATTATGTTCTTGAACGTTCTATCAATGATGAACCGTTTGCTTTTCTTGCGCAACTTGAAGCGAATACGACTGCTTTTGAAGATTCCGCTAAAGCGCTTGGCACATATTCCTATCGGATTCAGGCGAACGGAGACAAAAAGGACGGACCGTTTATAGAATCGCCGACAATAGAAGCGGGACATTGGAGACCGGGACCAGTTTTACATGGATCGCGTCAAAATGTAAGTATGGTAATGCTGCAAAATGGGGACGTTCTTGTTGTTAGCTGGGGCGGCGAATCAGAGTTGTTAAGAATCGGAGAAAGTGAGTGGATTCCAGTCGGGAAAGTTCAATCGGTTAGTGGACTGACTACACTCTTGAAAGATGGTCGCGTCCTCATTCTCGGCGTCAGGAGCGCGGGCGATGGGGGCGGTCCAATCGCGGAAATATTTAACCCGCAAACAATCGGATTCGAGAATGGCGGACAACTGAAGGCAAAACAGTTTCTTTCTCGAGGCGCCAGTATGATAACCTTGCAAGATGGTAGAGTTCTTGTTACTGCCGTTAGTGATATAGACGCACGCGAACCAGTAGTCGAATTATATGAACCTGACGCTAAAAGCTTCTCATTGGCGCCGCTGCCTGCAAATTATCGTTATTCTCACACATTGACTCCTTTGGCAAACGGAGAAGTGCTGATCGCAGGTGGATTCTGGCGGCATACGTCTGTTATAACCGCGACTTGCGAGATCTTTGATCCTGTTGCAATGACTTGGCGTAAGGCCGGCTCGATGCGCCTGAAAAGAGTAGACTTTAACAGCCTTAGCCTTGCAAACGGCCAAGTGTTTGTTGATGGCGGCACTGAACCAGACGAGCCCTCCGAAATCTATGATCCGGCAGAAGACAGGTGGACCGTTATTAGGGTGCGTGCTTATGGTAATCATTTTTTCTTTGGCTTTGAGATTGAACCTAGCAAGATTCTCACCCTAACTGGGTCAAACAACGCAGACATTACCCCCTCACTTTTTGATATCAACGCTCGCACGCGAGAAGGCTTGGCAACAATTCCTCCCACATTGGCAAACACAATGAGATTTTCAAGCGGGTTACTGTCTGACAATAGAATTCTCGTAGTTGGCAAAGATGAGCGAACGGCAGTATTTAGACTCAAGTAATCAAACTGCTCAGTAATTTGCCTTGCACTTCACGCCTCGATTTTTTATTCTTTCCGGCGCTTTTTTATGACGATTCCCACGATTAATCAGCCCCAAAGCCTCCCGAGTCCCGTACGCCGGGATAATTTTAAACTAAATTCTTAACAAGCTGAGTTCTGGGACGCCAAGCTCGATACTGGCGGTTTTCGCCTGATCTTGGCGAAGGGCTTCGTCCAGGCAAAACGCGAGTCGTCTTCGGACATTCTGATTTTGTTCAGAGAGTGACTTTGCCTTTCGCTTGAGCTGGCATTGCACATTAGAAGAGCCGGACGAGCTTCAATTGAGGAAATGCTCTCAAAACACGAGTGTTTTTTAAATTAAAAATTTGAGAAAAATAGATTATTAAGATGAGAAAAGAAAACTTTAGAAATATTGCTATTATCGCGCACGTCGATCACGGCAAAACCACTTTAGTCGACGGCATGTTGCGCCAGAGCGGAACCTTCCGTGAAAATCAGGAAATGGCGGAGCGCGTGATGGATTCGATGGATCTGGAACGCGAACGCGGTATTACAATCATGGCGAAGAATACCGCCGTTTGGCTCAACGATATCAAAATCAATATTATCGACACGCCGGGGCACGCTGATTTTGGCGGCGAGGTGGAGCGCAGCCTGAACCTGGTCGACGGCGCGCTGCTGCTCGTTGACGCCAGCGAAGGCCCGCTGCCGCAAACGCGCTTTGTGGTGAAAAAAGCGTTGGCGAAAAACTTGCCGATCATTCTGGTCATCAACAAAATCGACCGCAAGGACGCTCGGATCGACGAAGTGATCAACGAGGTTTATGATTTATTCATCGACCTCGACGCTTCCGAAGAGCAAATCGAATTTCCGATCTTGTTTACCAATGCCAAAGAAGGCGTGGCGCACGAAAAGATGGGCGATGATTCCGTTGACTTGCGGCCATTGTTCAAAACGATTCTCAGTGAGATTCCCGGACCGATTGCCAGCGACGACTACACGCCGCAGTTTTTGGTGACTAATCTGGATTATGATTCCTACGTCGGTCAAGTGGCGATTGGCAGGTTGAGCAACGGCGTTTTAGAAATGAACAAGACTTATAGTCTTTGCGGGGAAAACGAGACGAAAAAGGGCATCAAATTTTCAGCCTGCTACACTTTTCGCGGGCTGCGAAAAACCCCAGTGCAGAAGCTGGAAGCGGGCGATATTATCGCGGTTGCCGGAGTTGAAAACGTCAAAATCGGCGACACCATTTCTGATGAGGAAAATCCGCAACCGTTGCCGCGTATAAAAATTGACGAACCGACCGTCTCGATGATTTTTTACGTCAACAACAGTCCGTTTGCCGGGAAGGAAGGCAAGTATTTGACCTCGCGCAATCTGAGCGAACGTTTACAAAAGGAAATTCTCAGTAATGTCTCGCTGCAGGTTAAATCGACCGAACGCGCCGACGCTTTCGAAGTTTGCGGGCGCGGCGAGTTGCAGATGGCGATTTTGATCGAAACGATGCGGCGCGAGGGCTATGAGTTTATGGTCTCAAAACCGCGAGTCATCACCAAAGAAGAAAACGGCAAAATCATGGAGCCGCTGGAACGTGTTTTTCTCGACATACCCGAAGACCATGTCGGCGTGCTCACCGAAAAGCTCTCAACGCGCCGCGGGCGTATGCAAAATATGCAGAATCATGGGCACGGTCGCGTATCGATGGAATTCGTTATTCCGTCACGCGGGTTGATCGGCTTTCGCAGCCAGTTTTTGACTGACACGCGCGGCGCCGGAATTATGAACGCACTTTTTGAAGGCTACGCCGAATGGAGCGGGCCGATTCCGCAGCGCATCACAGGGGCGTTGGTCGCGGATCGCACAGGGAAAGCCACAACTTACGCCAGCCTGGGCATGGTTGATCGCGGCGAATTATTCATCCCTACTGGCACGGAAGTTTACGCCGGGATGGTGATCGGCGAACGCAACCGCAGCGTGGATTTGAGCGTGAACATCACGCGCGAAAAGAAACTGACCAACATGCGCAGCTCAACGGCGGAAGCGACAGTTACGCTCCGCCCGCCAAAACTGCTTTCGTTGGATCAATCCATCGAATTCATTGCCGAAGATGAATTGGTGGAAATCACGCCGCAAAGCATCCGCCTGCGCAAGATGGAATTAGATGCCGGCAAACGCGCATCAGCCAGGAAAAAGGAGAAGTACGGGTAAATCTGTGAATGGCGCTGAACTTCTTGCTTTGCCTGAAAAGCGCGTGTATCTTCGCTAAAACGCTCACCACCAAAAAGCGAGGGAAGATCATGCGCACGCATTCCTTGGGTTTTTCAAGACAGCTTTTTTTGCCAACTGTTCTGGCTTTTGCGATGATGGCGAACGTCGTCTATTCACAAGACGATACAGCGCCGGTTTATAAAACGCCGCCAAAAACGCTGGTCGACTTAGTTGACGCGCCGACAACGCCCGGCGTCAGCATCGATCCGACCGGGAAATGGATGCTGCTCATGGAGCGTCCGAGCTTGCCATCGATTGAAGAATTGTCACAGCCGGAATTGCGCATTGGCGGGATGCGCATTAACCCGCGAACGAATGGGCCGAGCCGCCGAAGCTATTACACCGGATTTAAAATCAAGAGTTTGAGCGGCGGCGAAGAACAGGCAATTAACGACCTTCCGCAGAATGCGCGCATTCAAAATGTAAGCTGGGCGCCAGACGGAAAGACGATTGCTTTTTCCGTCACCGATCAATCCGGTTTGACGCTTTGGGTTGCGGACGTTAAAACGTGCGATGCGAAAAGACTGCTGGATCGCAAATTGAACGCCGCTTATGGCTCGCCGTTCAAATGGGTTTCGGACAGCCGCACGATCATCTGTAAAGTCACGGCTAACGATAGGGGAGACCTGCCTCAAGAATCTCTCGTGCCCGGCGGCCCTGTTATTCAGGAAACGACTGGACGCAAAGCCCCGGCGCGCACCTACCAGGATTTATTGAAGAACCCTCACGACGAAAAAGTTTTTGCGTGGTACTTGTCTTCGCAAATCGTCAAAGTCACGCTTGACGGCGCAACGAAGCAAATCAGCAAAACAGCGCTTTATGAGCGAGCCGAGCCTTCCCCGGACGGCGCGCGGCTTTTGGTCGAGACGATTCATCGCCCGTTTTCATATCTCGTGCCGGTTTATCGTTTCCCTTACACGGTTGAAGTTTGGGACATGGACGGCAAGCTCGTCAAGCAGATCGCCGACCTGCCTTTGGCTGAAAACGTCCCCATCGGCTTTGGCTCAGTGCCTACCGGCCCGCGCTCCTTTGGCTGGCGCGCAGATGCTGACGCGACGATTTATTGGACGGAAGCGCAGGACGACGGCAATGTTCGCGCGGAAGCGGAAATTCGAGATATTGTCTACACACAGGCCGCTCCGTTTGACGGCGACCCAAAGCCATTGATTTCGCTCGGCTATCGTTACGCAGGCATACAGTGGGCGCACGACGGTTTGGCGCTGGTTTCAGAACGGTGGTGGCAGACGCGCCAAGTGCGTTCGTGGGCGGTTCAGCCCGGCAAGAGCGACGGTCAAAAAACACTTTTGGTCGATTATTCGTGGCAGGATCGCTACAACAACCCCGGCAGTCCAACCATGGTCGCCGATGCGCGCGGCCAATATGTTTTGCAAACGGACGCGAAAGGGAGCAAACTTTATTTCACCGGCAGCGGCGCTTCGGATGAAGGCGACCGTCCGTTTATTGACGAATTTGATGTCAAGACGCAAAAGAAGAAACGGCTCTGGCGTTCGGAACCGCCGCATTACGAATATCCCGCGGCAATTATTGACGCAAAAAAAATGATCGCCTTAACACGCCGGGAAACCAAGACCGAGCAGCCAAACTATTATTTGCGCTCCATCAAATCCGGCAAGTTAACTCAACTCACCGACTTCCCGCATCCTGCTCCTTCTCTGGCTGACGTGCAAAAAGAAATCATTCAATTTGAGCGTGAAGACGGCGTTAAACTCAGCGGCAATCTATACTTGCCGCCGGGCTACAAACCGGAAGACGGACCGCTGCCCATGCTAATGTGGGCCTATCCGCGCGAGTTCAAAAGCGCCGACGCCGCCAGCCAAATGCGCGGTTCGCCGCACCAATTTGTACGCGTACGCTGGTCGTCGCCGGTGGTGTGGCTTTCAATGGGCTACGCCGTTCTGGACGATCCGGCAATGCCGATTATTGGCGAAGGCGAGCAAGAGTCTAACGACACGTTCGTCGAGCAGCTTGTCGGCAGCGCCAAAGCTGCGGTGGATGAAGTTGTTCGTCGCGGCGTCGCCGATCCTGAGAAAATCGCCATTGGCGGGCATTCTTACGGCGCATTTATGACTGCGAATTTGCTGGCGCACTCCGATTTGTTTGCGGCAGGCATTGCACGAAGCGGCGCCTATAACCGCACGCTGACGCCGTTTGGTTTTCAGGCGGAGCAGCGCACTTTTTGGGAAGCGCCTGAGACTTATTTTGCCATGTCGCCGTTCATGCATGCACAAAAAGTCAACGAGCCGATTCTGCTGATTCACGGTGCGGCGGACAATAATTCAGGCACTTTTCCTATGCAAAGCGAGCGGTACTATCATGCGCTCAAAGGGCACGGCGCCAAGGCGCGGCTGGTGATGTTGCCCAACGAAAGCCACGGCTATCGCGCCCGCGAATCCGTACTGCACATGATGTGGGAAACGTACAATTGGCTGGAAACTTACGTCAAAAACGCCAAGCCCAAGAAAGAGAAAGAAAAGCGCACAACGTCGATGCGCTAAGATCATCAACGCGTAGAGACGCGATGCATCGCGTCTCTACCAACATCGTGAATCATCTCAGATGCGAGTAGTGAAACAGTATAAAATATAAGCACAAAAGTGAGAATGGACGAGACGCCACTGGTCAGCATCATTATTCCACACTATAACGGGCTTGAGATTCTTTTGCGGTGTCTTGAGTCCGTCGTTGTTTCATCTCAGAATCGGGGGGGGCAAAATATAGGACTGGATTCCCGCCTGCGCGGGAATGACGCTTCTGAGAGTAGCGCGTCCTATACTGACTTTCCTAATCCAGAAGTTACTTCCGAAATCATTCTTGTCGACAATGCATCGACTGACGGCAGCGGCGAAATTGCCAAGGGAAAATTTCCCGAAATTCGCTGGTTACAATCTGAAGAGAATCTCGGATTTGCCGGCGGCTGCAATTTCGGGATGAAAGCGGCGCGGGGGAAGTACGTCGTTCTTTTGAATAACGACGCCGTTGTCACGCCGGGCTGGCTTGAAGCGATGGTTGAAGTCGTTGAAGCGGATGAAAACGTCGCGGCGGTGCAGCCGAAGATTCGCTCGCTGGTCAATCACGGTTATTTTGACTACGCTGGCGCCGCTGGGGGAATGTTGGACGTCTGGGGATTCCCGTTCGCGCGCGGACGCATGTTTTTCACAGCCGAAGAAGATTTGGGGCAATTTGATGAAGGTTGTGAGATTTTTTGGGCAAGCGGAACTTGCACTTTGCTTCGAAAGAGCGCCGTTGAGCAAGTCGGTTTTCTTGATGAGACTTTTTTTGCACACATGGAAGAAATCGATCTTGACTGGCGTCTGCACCTTGCCGGCTACGAAATCAAAGCGCAACCAGCGGCGACCGTTTTTCACAACGCAGGATCAACCCTCAAACCCGATTCCCCGAGAAAAGTTTTTTTGAATCACCGCAATAATTTGATTATGCTGTTGAAAAATTATCAAATTTTCACTTTACTCTGGATCATGCCCGTGCGCGTGGTCTTTGAATGCATGGCGCTGGGTTTTGCTTTAATGAAAGGGAATTTTCGACAGGTTGGCGCAATTTTCAGCGCGTTTTTCGCGTCGTTCAAGTTAACGAAGCATATTCTCGTTGAACGAAAACGTGTGGCGCGATTCCGGAAGATTTCCGACAAGACTCTGATGAAAAAAATGTATCGCGGCAGTATTGTGCTGCAATATTTTGTCTTTGGCAAAAAAACTTTTGAGAGCTTGAACATTGCACCAATCGACGATCAAAACTGACGCATTTGAGACAACGGCTTGCCCGGTTTGCCACCAAAAAGACAGCGAACCGCATTTGTCAGCGCCGGATAGATTCAATATCGAAGCTGGAGAAGCGTTTTCTTTGGTGAAGTGCCGTCGATGCTCGCTGGTCTATTTGAACCCGCGTCCGCTTGAATCAGAGAGCGGACGCTTTTATGAGTCTGAAGAATACGATCCGTTCCTTTCGACCAAAAGGGAAACGAGTTTGTATGATAAACTGTACGAGAGTTTGCGGGACAAAAATAATCGCTGGAAACGACGTAAAATTGAAAAAATTGCTTCTTCAAGAGGGCGAATTCTGGATGTTGGATGCGGTACGGGCGAATTCCTGGTCGAGATGCAAGACGCCGGTTGGGAAGCGCGAGGGGTGGAGCGTGACATGAAAGCGGCGAGCTTTGCGATTCAAAAGCACGGTCTCCGAGTTGTTTCCGGGGAGATTGACGCCGTTCCCGCCGTCCCGGGGTCGTTTGAGGTCATCACAATGTGGCACGTTTTGGAGCATTTGTACGATCCGCACAAAGCGGTTATGAAAATCCGGGATTTTTTGAAACCGGGCGGGTTTTTAGTTGTTGCCGTACCAAACGCTGCGAGCCTTGACGCCGCGATTTATGGACGCAACTGGATCGCACTCGATACGCCGCGTCACCTGTTGCACTTCAATCTGAAAGCTTTGCGTTCATTGTGCGAAATGCATAAGTTTTCGCTCGTAAAAAAGCTCTCTCTGCCGCTGGACGCGATGTTTAATGCTTTAATGAGCGAAACATTGATCAAAACGCGAAAGAATATTTCTCCGGTGTTGAGTCCGTTTTTGTATGCCCGCGCCGGATTGGTCGCCGGACTTTCTTTGACGGTCGGAGCGTTCAGCGGATCGTTGGCGAGCCCTAAAAGTTCGACTTTGCTAACCGTATGGAAAAAAGAAGCTTAAAGAAATGAAACGTTCTTTAGACCTGTTAATTCTATAAGAGCAGTATTGGTTTCTTTAAGGAGTATAAAATGAAGTTAAAACCTGTAATTTTTTTGCTATCGTTGCTTTTACTCTCCGCTTGCGACCGAAAGCCGGAAGCCATTGGCGACGAAATTGAGGTGTCGATTGTCGCCGAACAAAAGCTATTTGAGAAGCTTGAGCCTGCGCTCAATTCAGCCCTCGCGAGAACGATCTACACGCCCCAACCGGAGCCCGCTTTTAAACTAACTTACCTTTCCCCCGACGAACTTAACAAAGCCGCCATTCGCCCCAACATTATTATGGCCGGTCTTCTTGGAAGTTCGGATAGAACTTCCGGGCAAGTGCGCGCGATGCTGACGCCGCAAATTATCCAGCAGGTTGAAAAAGGCGAAAGCTTTCTTTTTCGGAAAGAAGATCCATGGGCTGAGAACCAGCTTCTTCTGGTGATGGCGGCGAATGACTCGGCGGGGCTGCGTCAACAAATTGCCGAAAACGGCGATTACATTTATTCGGTTCTTAAGGACAATGTCTTTAAGCGAATGCATGAGCAATTGTACTCGAGCTATGAAAAAGATGAGCTTGGCGAGCAATTATTCGATAGTTACCGCTGGCGCGTTCGAGTGCCGCACGATTTTTTTCTTTATCGAGACGAACCTGATTTCAATTTTATTATGCTGCGCCGCACCTCGCCGGAACGCTGGCTTTTTGTGCGCTGGATCGATGCAGAGTCAAGCGCCGACATTACAGAAGAATGGGTCATAGAGCAACGAACATACATCGGCAAAAAGTTCTATGAAGGCGACAGTGTCGTGGACAAATATTTGACAAGCGCTGAGGTTGAATTCGCCGGAAGACGTGCGCTCATGTTGCAAGGGCTTTGGGAAAACAACAAGAAGATCGCCGGGGGGCCGTTTCGATCCTTTACCTTCTACGATGAGGATACTAAGCGAATTTATACCGTAGACATGGCGGTTTTTGCTCCCGGGATGGAGAAAGAGCCGTACATTCGTCAACTTGAAGTTATGGCTCGGACTTTCCGCACCGAAGCCGACCTGATCCGTGAAGAACCTACATCTTGATTTCTCTTTATTTCAGGGGCTGTCCCAAAACATGTCTCTGGATCTAGGGAATACAATATGTAGGGGTTCAAAATCTTGAACCCCTACTATCAACATTCAAAAAACGATTGGAGGAATTTGAACTCATCATGCCAAAGGTTGCAATTATTTTAGGCAGTACGAGCGACTTGCCAAAAGTGGAGAGTGCTCAAAAACACCTGGATTATTTTGGAATTGAACATGAAACGCACGTGATGTCTGCACACCGCACGCCGGAGAAAACGGCGGAATTTGCACGCAACGCGAGAAAAAACGGTTATTCCGCACTAATTGGCGGCGCGGGCATGGCCGCTCACTTGGCCGGTGCGCTGGCTGCACACTCAACTTTGCCAATCATCGGCGTACCGCTTGACGGCTCCGCCCTGAATGGGGTCGATGCGCTCTATTCCACCGTCCAAATGCCTGCGGGCGTACCGGTCGCGACCATGGCGATTGGCAAGGCTGGAGCTGCAAACGCCGCGATTTTCTGTGCTCAAATTCTTGCGCTCAACTCTGAAGAAATCCACAATAAGCTCGTCGAGTTCAAGAAAATGGGCAGCAAACTTTAAATTTGAGCATCTTCGTGAACGAGCCTTCCAACGCACCTGATTTCCAAGCAAAATTCTCTTGTTTTCACGCCCGGCCTGTGTCGGGCGTATTTGTTACGGCTGGCGCTTCTCAGGAGAATACCCGATGAGTCGCATTGCCATCGCGGGCTCGTTTATTCGGGACAGGATTATTCCGCTGAACGGATCTGAATTTGAATGCATTGGCGGGTTGTACCACAGCGTCGCCTTCGCGGCTCTGTTGGCCGGAGAAAACAGCACGATTTATCCGATTGCTTGCGTTGGAAAAGACTTCTGGCGAGAATTGACTGGTAGTCTGAGCGTGTTTCCAGCAATTCGTTTAGACGCATTGATCCCGGATCCGCAAGAAAACACGCAAGTTCTCCTGACGTATCTTTCGAAGACGGAACGTGACGAAGTGACGACTAAAACGATGCGCCCAATCTTATTCGACGAGCTTGAGACGGGGATTGAATCGGATGCGCTTCTCGTCAATTTAATAAGCGGAGACGACCTGGAACTTCA
Source organism: uncultured Deferribacteres bacterium (assembly GCA_964014485.1). Taxonomy (GTDB): domain Bacteria; phylum Zhuqueibacterota; class Zhuqueibacteria; order Zhuqueibacterales; family Geothermadaptataceae; genus CAXHAT01. Next base: position 2,580 of record CAXHAT010000118.1, on the reverse strand, counting down.
TGCTCTTAAGAAGTTTCGACAGTGTTCAAGCGCGATGGTTTATCTCGATTTACATTCAAGAATGCTGGGAATAGACAAAAACGGCAAACGTTTCTTGCGGGAACTTTCGGATTGGCAAGATTGGTTCGCTCAAGCTGACTTCATTCAACTCAACGAGACGGAAGCCGGGCTTTTGATGGGGGAGAGTGAGCCGTCAAATCTTGACTATCAGCAATTTATAAAACGCATTCTGGAAGAAACGAATGTGCGCGGTATAAATATTACGCTCGGAGAACGCGGCGTTTTGGCAGGAATGCGATTCGATGATGAGAAAAGCCAGATCAAACACTTTGGCCCGACGGTAGACAAATCATCCGTGCAAGACGTCATCGGCTGCGGCGATGCGTTCGGTGCGGCTTTTGTCGTCAGTTTTTTACAGAGTCCCGTTTTTTTTGATGCAGTTGCATTTGCGAACAAAATAGCAGGTTTGAATGCGACAACGATGGGTTCGATAACGAAAGAAAAATTCAACAGGATGGCTGAAAACAATGCAATTGCTTAAACCTCGCGCGCTGGTTGTCGGCTCCAACGGGCTTCTCGGCACAAATTTGGTTTCACTTCTAAAAGACGCTTATGACGTTTACGGATTGGATCTATTTCGTGCAAAAGACGCTGAATGCCCCGGCGTTGAATACTTTGAAGGCGACTTGACCGACAAAAAGCGGATTGTCGAAATTGTTAAATCGCTCCAACCAAACTACATTTTTAATGCCGCCGCTTATACGAACGTAGATCGAAGCGAGAGCGAACGTGAGGTCTGTTGGAAGGTCAATGCGGAAGGCGTTTCATACTTGGCTTATGCGGCTAAATTGATCCACGCAAAAATGATCCATGTCTCAACGGACTACGTCTTTGACGGCAAGAACGGGCCCTACCGGGAGACGGATCGTCCAAACCCTTTGGGGTATTACGCCAAATCCAAATTGGCGGGCGAAAATCTTTTGCACTCATCCGGCGCTGATTTTGTGATTGCACGCACCATTGTTTTGTATGGATATTCACCAACTGCGCCAGATAATTTTGTGACTTGGGCGGTGAAGCAATTGCGAAACGGACAAGCGATTCGTATCGTTGACGATCAATTCAGCAATCCGACGCTTGCCGATGAACTTGCGCAGGCTTTGCGTGTACTTGCTGAGAATGACGCTTCGGGCGTCTATCACGTTTCGGGCAGAGATGTTTTCGACCGGTATACATTTACGCAAATGCTCGCCAAGGTTTTTGATTTGGACGCGTCGCTGATATCCCCAGTCAAAACGTCTGAATTTCAGCAGGCCGCGCCGAGGCCGTTAAAGTCGGGATTTGTGACAGAGAAATTCGAAAGTGAATTTGGTAAAATAATGTCTTCGACGGAAGAAGGGCTCTTGAAATTTAAGGCGAAATACGGCAACGCCCTGTTGGGAGGAAGTTAGAAAACTTATGGACATAAGCTCGCAAAGAAAACTCATCGTTATTCCGACTTACAACGAAATCAGCAACGTCGGGCGTATTTTGAAACGCATTTTTGCTCTCGAAGTGCAAAATCTTGAAGTCCTCATCGTGGACGACAATTCACCGGACGGCACTGCGGACGCTGTGCGAGAATTTCAGGAAAAGGAAAAGCGCGTTCATCTTATGCAGCGCAGCGGAAAATTGGGATTAGGCACAGCATACGTGGAAGGATTTCGTTTTGCAATTGAAAACAAGTTCGACTTGATTTTTGAAATGGATGCTGATCTTTCGCACAATCCGCGTGACATCTCCCGAATCCTCGCTGAAATCGGCGATTATGATTTGGTTGTCGGATCGCGCTATATTAAAGGCGTCAATGTTGTAAATTGGCCGATGTCGCGGTTGATTTTGAGCACGTTTGCAAACTGGTACACGCGAAAAATCACCGGGATGCCGCTGAAAGATTGCACCAGTGGCTTCAAATGTTTCCGGCGGCGAGTATTGGAATCTATTGATCTCGACAAAATTCGAAGCGACGGCTATTCTTTCCAAATTGAGCTTCATTTTCTTGCGTGGAAAAAGGAATTTCGCATTAAAGAACTACCGATCATCTTCATCGATAGAGAAAGCGGCAGCAGCAAAATGTCGCGCAAAGTGATGTTTGAAGCGGCGTGGATGGTCTGGCGGCTTAAATTTCAAAGCTTATTCGGCTTGATCAAATAAACTTGGGTCTCAGCCATTTAGCTTACCAACCACACTTGCGGTGCGGTCTTGATCAAGAAGCAACTCCGGAGTCAAACGCTTCAGCGTTTGCGTGCGGTTTGTCGTCACTGGCGAAGATGAATCGCCGCATTCCGAAAAAGCGTTACTCAGAAGTCCATACGAAGGTTCTGACTTTCGGTTTTTTGCCTCGCCACATCGCAGCCCCCACATATCTGCCGCCCGGCTCCAAGTGCAAACAAGTCCATTCTGAATACTCGCGCTCGTCAAAATGCGTCGCCAACAGTTGCGCCGATTTTTCTGGAATGAGAGAGACTTCGAACTGACTCAACGGCAATGAAAGCCCTCGCCCAATCGCTTTGATGAACGCTTCTTTTCGCGTCCAGCAAT
>CAXHAT010000117.1:0-25170 GCA_964014485.1 uncultured Deferribacteres bacterium | reverse complement strand
GAACGAGCCGTAATGAGATGCTGTTTTCGGTTGAGTCTCGGAAATGCTTTACTGCACGTAACATCAGTAAAATCATTTTGAGGGGCAGCCCCCTGAAAATAATCCCGTTACCACTCCAGCGGCTTCCTCTCTCCCAGCAATTCCTTCAAGCGGTTCTCGACGATAACGTCTTTGTTCTTTTTACGGAAGTCGATCGTCTTAAGTAATTCTTCGAGCTTCTCTTCCATTGCCAACACTTCGTTTTGCCGCTCCTGCTCTCGAAGATCAAATAACTGTCCGAGCGCCTGGCGCAAGTCGGCCCTGAGAGAAGTTTTCTCCGCGGCGGAAGCATTCTGGCGGCGCTCAAGCAATTCTTCCACCCGGAGGTCGAGCTTATAGGTTTGCACCAACAAATCGTAGCGGATCGGATTGTCCCCCGCTCTTAATTCGAAAGTTCGTTTTTTGGCCAAATACTTCCAGACCGTCCGTTTGTATTTTGATTCGTCTTTGTCTTTTAGCTTGCCTAATTCAGTCGCATAGGCCGCGCCGAGCTTGCCTGCAAATTCATGGGCCGCCTTCTCATTTTCTTCAGTCAACGGAGAATCGACTAACGACGCCATTGCGTAATACTCGGCGGCCAACGCGCGCTGCGTGTCAAATTCCGCCTGAGCCGCGCTGCCCAAACGTTCTTTCATCATAATTTCTCGCTGACGCAATTCCATTTGCATCTGCTCCATTTTCTGCTTGATCTCGGCCGCACGCTGCGCCTCGACCCGTGTTTTTATTGCTTCCTCTTCATCGGATTTTTGGGCAAATGCGATACTGGAGGCGGCTAATGTAAAAATTAAAAAGAGTGACGAAGTTATCTTGGCTTTCATCAGGCAACTCCTTGATTTGATTATTCCGTGAATTGTTGAATTGTGAGCGATATAAGTTCCTTTTCAAAATCGAGTATCTGTCCGCGCAGGCGAACCAACTCCAGGTCAGCGCCGTTTTGGAACAAATTCAAGGTCTCTTCTTTTTCAAAAAGATCTTCGTATTTCAGCGAAAAATAACGCGCATCGATGTTGTCGAGCTGAGCTTCAACCACAGCGGCGTTCCAGTCCAGCAGATGGTCTGGCGGCTCTTTTTCCCCCAAAGAAATCATCCACAAAATCAGAGCGGCGGCGGCCAAAATTCCAAAGCCGACACGAAAAACCTGTGTTTGTTTTCGAATGGGTTTGATTGCAGCAGGAGCAGTGATTCGTGACGCGACATCGTCGACAATCGCATCGGGCAGCGCAACTAGGCGGGACGCTTCAAAACTGCCAAAAACATGCATCGCATCATCGAGTATCTGGGCGCAAACGGCGCAATCTTCAGCGTGAGCCTCAAAAAGCGCTTTTTCTTCCGAAGACAACGAGTCGTCCAGAAAAAGCCACAGCTTTTCCTTTGACCAGGCGCAGATGTTTTCATGGTTTTGCATCATAAGTTTCCTGCAAAATTTTCCGTAACTTCTTCACCGCGTAGTGCATGTGGCTGAGAACGGTATTCAGCGGCTCGTCCAAAACTTCGGCGATTTCTTTAAAAGCCAGTCCGGCCTGTTGTCGTAATAGAAAAACCCGGCGCTGTTTCTCTGACAATTCTTCAACAGCCAGTGCGATCTGATCATCCAACTCTTGTTTTAAAAAACGCTGGGCAGGGTCGTCCTCTCCGGCGATTCCTTCAAATTCCGCCGCTTCAACAATTGAGCGCGTTTTCTTCGCTCGGATTGCGTCAATCGAAACGCGGTGCGCAATCGTAAAAAGCCAAACATCAAACCGGCGATTCGCGTCAAAGCGACCTATATTGCGCCAAACCCTCAAAAACGTTTCCTGAAACAAATCCTTTGCGATTTCCGGACAACGAAAGGTGCGATAAAAAAAGCCGTAAATTTTTCCGTTATAAATCCGCAAGAGCGTCGCAAAAGCGCGTTCGTCGCCCTTGCGGATTTTTTCGATCAGACCTTGCTCTGTTCCCTGGGTTGAGTCGCTCATGGTATTGTTAAATACGACCGAAACCGAAATTTATTGTGGCTTTTTTGATCGTGCAAAAAATACTGGCGTTTGCGGGAAAAATTAAACACCAATGTTTCAAAACGGTCTTGTAAAAAACTTTTCGCTGCCTGACACTTTTTGTTCAAGCTTCAAAAACTGGTAAAAAGGGGTGGGATTGTCATGCTGAAAGCATCTATTTTGATCCAACCCTTGAATTTTTGAGCATAATTTACACTGGACGATAACAAAGATTCCTTCAGAATGACAAAACCGGAGCTTTCGGCGGCTCGAAAATGTAGTTTACAAAAAGTGTCAGGTAGAGAGAAAAACTTTGGTTTTGATTGATTCTCCAAAGCAAACTCATCAGATAAAATCTTGAGAAGCGCTATACCTTGAACTACTTACACTGTGAGCTAAAATGACGTCAAAATTCTTTCGCATATTTTTTATCGCAACTTTTGTTGTTTTGGGTGCATGTCAAATATTCGCGCAAAACTGGCCGTCCTTTCGCGGGGAGAATGCGTCGGGCGTGGCCGATAACCAGAATTTACCCGAAAAATGGAATGTTGAAACATCTGAAAACATCAAATGGAAAACGCCAATTCCCGGGATGAGCCATTCCAGCCCGGTGATTTGGGGCGGCAAAATTTTTGTCTCAACCGCGGTTAGTGCAGACCAAAACGCTTCTTTTGAAGCGGTTATTCAAGGCGTCGGCATGTCGAACGATGCGACGAATCATCGCTGGGAATTGTATTGTCTGGACAAAACCAGCGGCGCCGTTCTCTGGAACCAAATTACGCATGAAGGAACGCCGCGAACCAAGCGGCACATAAAAGGCAGCCAATGTAATGCGACCCCGGCGACGGACGGTCGGTACGTCGCTGCGATTATGGGTTCCGAAGGACTTTTCGTTTATGATCTCGACGGGAAACTCATCTGGAAGAAAGACTTGGGACTGCTCGATCAGGGCTTATTCGTAGACGTCAGCAGCAACTGGGGGCACGCCAGTTCGCCGATTATTTATCAAGACATGCTCATTATCCAGCTCGATCGTCGAAGCGACTCAAAGATTGTCGCATTTGACATTAAAAACGGTAATGAAATCTGGAGTATCGCGCGAGACGAAATGTACGTTTGGGGGACGCCGGTCGTCCATCAAAACGGCGGCGTGACGCAGCTTATCGCCAGCGGGGGGCGTTACCTCCGCGGCTACGACATTAAAAACGGCAGTGAGCTTTGGTCTTTTCACGACGAAGCTCAAGTCAAAACGCCTTCCCCGGTCGTCGCAAACAATTTGGCTTACTTTTCCGGCGGCTATCCTCCCGGGCGACCGATCAACGCCATTAAAACAAGCGCGCGCGGCGAAGTTAAGATGGACGGCGAGGACTTCGTTTGGCAAAGCGGGCGCGGCGGGCCTTACACTGTGACGCCTCTGATCGTTGGCGATTTTCTTTATTCCGCCACCGATCGCGGCGTGGTCACGTGTCTGGACGCCAGAACCGGCGAGCAGATTTATCGGGACCGTTTAAGTAACGCGCAAAGCGGCTCGCCCGTCGCTTCTGACGGCAAGGTTTACTTCATGGGCGTGGACGGAGATATTGACGTTGTCAAGTTGGGCTCGGAATATGAAGTGCTCGCCACCAACGACATGGGCGAACCAGTGATGTCCACCCCCGCCATTTCCGACGGCGTGATGTTCATTCGCGCGCAACGCCATCTCTTCGCGATTGGGAAATGAAAAACAGTAAGCTGTGAGTTGTAATTAGTTATCAATATACTGCTTACTGCTTACTGCTTACTGCTTACAGGAACGCTATCACATTTCTGCGCCGGGGCTTTTCTTTGCAGGTTCTTTTGAGGAGTTTGTCAAAAACGCGTGGTCAACGAAAAATACCCCCAGTAAGAATTATCGGCTCGCAGACCGCCAGTGTTTTCAATGAATTCGCCGACAAAAAGTTGGCTTAGTCCGGCTTTCACGTCAATCTGGCCGCGAAATCGATGTTCTAAAAACAAATCTAACTCCCCACCCAAATTGCGTCCCGCTCCAGCAACGGCGCGGCGGTAAATTTCGGCGGGCGAACCGATTTGATAGCCTGCCGCACGATACCAGTGATCTTCATCCGTTGCCAAGTCCAGCCAATAAAACTTCGCGCCTATGATCCAATTCTTGGCGGGACAAAACCGCAGCCCGGCATGAAACGACGCGATGTTACTCATGCCGGCGTAATCCATCACACCGAGAAATTGGTGACCAGTTGGAAAAAGCGTGAGAAACGTTTCGCGCTTTTCGATGGTCGCCGGATCATCGCCGGAACCAAGCGTGTATCCGGCCATAAGCTCAAAACGTCGTTTTTTGTGAAGCTGCAGACGCGTCTCAAAGGCCAGTGTGTAGGCGCGAACGTCAATTGGCCCGCGATTGCCAAGCTGTCGGGCGCCTTCCGCTTCAAATGTGAAACGGCGAAATAGTTGTTGCTTCAAGCGCCCGCCCAAAGTCCAGACCGCCAAGTGACTGCTCGTTTCTTCGGAGCGGTCAATCGGCACGTCTAAATCCGTCAAAGCGTCGTAATTTCGTCCGTCATAGAAAAAGAGCGCAAACGCTTCAAATAGATCATTACGCCTCGTTTTCTTGCTGAAGTAAGCGCCGCCGAATTCCTGGTTGCGCATGATCGTCGGCGCGTTTTGGTCGCGCAAATGCGCCAGCCAAATATTGAGCGTCTGCTTGCGCCGTCCGAACTGAAAATTGGCGGCGCCGAACGCCCGTCCGACGTTGTGCCAGTCAGTCCTACCGACAAATCTGCCGCTGCCAAAATCAAGAATTTGCCGTCCGAGCCGCGCGGAAATTTGAGCGCCAAAAAGCCGCTGAATGTCCAGGTAAGCTTGATGCAAATCCAGATTTTCCAAAGCGCCGAGAGACGAGCCTTCTTCTCCCCAAATTCGCGAATCTTGCACTTGCGCAAAAACGGAAATATTTCGGCGCATGTTTTTTTCGATTCCCAGACGAAATCGGTTTAGCACGAACAGTTTGCCGTCCAGCCGCTCCGAGTTAAAATCGGCGTTGTCTCGCCCTTCCGCACGCATGCGCAGCTCGCCGCTGATTTTGAGGGAAGATTGCCCCAGTAAACCTTGGGTCGGAAACAGCGCCAGCAATACCGCGCCCCAAAAGACGTTTCCTGCAAATTGTTTGCGTCGCCACTTCAAAATCCTGGCAGTCAAAAAAAGGAATCTCATTTCAGCACAATCCGAAAAATGTGTGAGTCAAAAATTGTTGATCCGTAGATGAACCCGTCCGGCCCAAGCGCCATGCTCGTGACAAAATCATAGTGAAAAATATGCTGATCGTCGATCAAGGCGCCGTTTGGCGCAACTTCAGCGGCGCGCACAAATCCTTGAAAGACGTCATTGAGCAGCAGTCGTCCGTCCAGAAGATCGTTGTACGGGTCGTGTCCTGAAACTGGATAGACAACACCGAGGGAAACGGACAATCTGTTGCTGATCGCCGGTTCGGGGTCTTCGGTTTGGTAAAACGCGTCCTGGTGGCTGATGGTGAACACAGGATTGCTAAACCTTGCGTCGTCACAATGACCTTCGCAGAGCGGCCAGCCGAAATTGCGTCGTTCCGGCGTGTAAAGTTCTATTTCCTCGAAAGAATTTTCACCGACTTCCGCGATGTAGATTTTGTCTTCATGGGCGAGTATTCTCCAAGGCGTGCGCAATCCCACAGCGGCGATCTCCGGGCGCGCTTGTGCGTCGCCGAAGTAAGGATTGTCCGCCGGGACGTCATAGCCGCCCGCTTCGTCGAGGCGCGGTGCGATTCGAATGAGCTTGCCCAACAGGGATTTTTTATCCTGTGAAAATTCCGGCTGCGTTGCATCGCCGATTGCCGCGTAGAGCATGCCGTCATCCCCGAAACACAAATCATAAAGCCCGTGTTGCGGCTCATCTGGAAACACGCGATCTATATCAATCACCGTTTTGATCGATGCAACGACGGCGGCGTAATCCTTCGACCATTTCAGGCGGATAATGCGATTCCACTTGTTGTCGCCCGTCGTAAAACACATGAACAAAAACTGGTTGTCTTCAAAATCAGGATGGAACGCCACGCTTGTCAAACCAACTTCACCTGGCGCCGGGAAAACTTCCGGAACCGTAAACGCGCCAAGTAATTCAGCCTGGCTTTCGTCCAGTTTCAGATGATTCACTTGTCCGCGTTTGCCGGTTGCAAGAAATTCAACTGAGCCTGGAAAGAACTTTATCGTAACCGTCTCTTCGGGCAAAACGCTCCCTCCCCCGACAGTTTGCGTCGCAAAGCGGTCAAACAAATCCAGGCGTTCAGGCAGAACAATCTCCGGGTTTTCACCTGTGCATGAAAAGAGCAACAAGGCCAAACAAGCCAGGTTTCCGCGAAAAAGTTGTGTGAGTTGCTTCATGCAAAAGTTTAGTGTAAATTTGGAAAATTTTTAACTGGTGCTATGCGCCGCTTAATGACGCGTAGTACAAAGTTTTTGTCAAATGTCGTATCATTGGCCAACTGCGTAATATCAGTTCTCAATATTCTTTGAGCTCCGACTCAAAAAGCAAATCATCGCTAATTTGTCGCCAGGCGTAATTTGAAAATTTTAGCGGGGCTTCTGCAGTAAATCCCGGAATAGAAAACGCCGGACCGCCTTTTCCAAATATTTTGGGCGCAATGAAGACGGCAATCTTATCCGCCAAATCGTATTGTAAAAACGCCGAAAAAATCTCAGTTCCGCCCTCCACCAAAACCTGCGCAACGCCAAGACTTCCCAACTTTTGGAGCACGAATTTCAAATGCTCTTCCGCTCCGCCTTCAGGCAGTGCAATCAATCGACAGCCTGCTTTAGCGATCCGTTCGCGCTTCTTTTCATTTTCTTCAGCTATACTGAAAAAAATGATCGTTTGATCTTGGGCGCCGTCTGTGAGCAAAGAGGCGTTTTCAGCGATACGTAATCGTCGATCTAAAACGACGCGAAGAGGCTGGCGTCCTTCAACTCTCCTCACAGTCAACGAAGGATTGTCGGCTATTGCCGTTCCGCTCCCGATAAGCACAGCGTTTGATTCAGAGCGCAGCGCGTGAACCCAGGTTCGAGCGTCTGGCCCGGTGATCCATTTTGACGCACCGTTCGCATCAGCGATCCGCCCGTCGAGAGTCTGGGCGGCTTTGAGGACAACGTATGGTCGTTCCGTTTTGATGAATTTTATGAACGCTTGATTGAGCGATTTCGCCTCGCCCGCTTTCACGCCGCAAACAACTTCTACGCCGGCGTTTTTCAGCATTTGCAGCCCGCGCCCCGCAACCGCCGGATTCGGGTCTTCCATCGCCGCCACCACTTTTTTAATCTTTGCCTGAACGAGAGCTTCGCAACAGGGGGGCGTTTTGCCTTGATGCGAGCAAGGCTCGAGGGTGACATAAATCGTCGCGCCTTCAACATTCTCTGCGGCATTTTTAAGCGCCGCCACTTCAGCATGATCGCCGCCAAAGCGCTCGTGCCAGCCCTCGCCAATGATACGTCCGTCACGAACGATAACGGCGCCGACCATCGGATTTGGCAGGACGAAATTACGGCCTTTCGCAGCAAGAAAAAGAGCTCGCTGCATCAATTTTTCATCAGACAAGGTCACAGCGTAAGTTTTTTATTTTGGAGAGACGGGTTTAAGAAGCTGTTTTAAAAGTCCCGCAGGGACGGTCGAAAGTAGCCCGGAAGTTCACTTCCGGGGAAGATGACGTTTTGTTTTTTGTCGAGTCCCGCCAGGGACGGTTGAGGTTTTATCGCGTTTCCAGCCTCAAGCGTCCCTCGCGGGACTTGAAATAATAGGAGACCATCGGTTCCAGGCGATAAATCGCCTGGCTATTATCAGGCATCCCTGCGGGACTCTTAAAACAGCATCTTAGGGAGGGTCAGGAAAAAATATTTAAGGACAAAGCACCGCGAGACTAATCATAGCGCGAGGCGAACCGCTTCTTTGGCCAAAATTTCAATAGAATCCAGCACCGGCAGCTTCGCATTTAAGAGTGACGCAACAATCGACAACTCGGTACATCCCAGGATGACTGCTTCAGCACCGCCTTCGTGGAGCCGAGCTATAATTTCTGTAAATTCCGCCGCCGTCTTTTCACCCGCTTTGATTCTGTAAATGCTTGTCATAACCTTTTCCTGATCTTTAGCAGCCGGATAGACTGGATCAAGCCCAAATTCGGCAAGCGCTTGATCATAGACGCCGGTTTTTCGCGTGCCGTCCGTGCAAAGTACGCCGACTCTTTTCCAAGCGTTTTTTTTCTGAGCGTGCTGCGCAACAATTTTGGGGAGATGCAAAATCGGCAGGTGTGTTTTCTGAGCAAATTCCTTGTAAAAGTAGAACGCGGTATTGCACGGAATAAGGACAAAATCGGCGGGTGTTTTCTCGAGTTCTTTTAACCCTTGAACAATGAGCGGCGTCGGAGATGGTCCACCGTTGAGCGCCGCCGCCGTGCGATCTGGAATTTGCGGCAGGCTGTAAATTATGGTCGGAATGTGTTCTTGGTCGATTTTGGCTGGAGTGTTTTCGATAATTTTTTGGTACAGCACAAAAGTCGCTTCCGGCCCCATGCCCCCGAGTACGCCAATCGTTTTCATTATTCGAAGGTTAGCAGCAAAGCGTTTTTGTCCACCGTTTCTCCGGCTTTGACGTGGACAGAAGCGATTTTGGCATCTACTTGCGCTGTAATTTCATTCTCCATTTTCATCGCTTCAATGATGATCATCGGATCGTTCTTGTGCACCAGATCGCCCGGCTCCACAAGCATTTTCAGCACGACGCCGGGCATCGCTGCGTGGACTTCCGAAACTTTTTGTTCTTTTTTTACTCTCGGAAGTCGTTTGAGTAAATCCAGCCGTTGCGCGTCGTCTACCTTGACAACAAATGTTTTTCCTTGGAAATCAACTTCGGCTCCCCCGTTAGACGGCAATGTGAAACAGTCGAAAATTTTGCCGTCAAGTTTAAACACGATGTGATGACCATTTTTTTTCAGAATTTCGACATGACGCTCTTCGCCGTCAAAGGCGACCGTCATCTTTGGGGCGATTTCTTGAAAATCCAAGTTGATTGATTTATCCCCGAGTCGCGTAACAAATTTCATTTCAGGAACCGGATTTCTCAGCTTTCAAAAATCGCGTGAATGTGTTTGTGAATAAACTTTTTGGTTAAGGGAAGTATGGGGAGCGTTTCTATATTTTCCTGTGAGGCAAGGAGAATTTCTTCTACGTCTGAGCCGGCCTTGATACGACCGCTGACAATTTCCGCGAGATAATCGACCAAGACGAAATGATATTTCACGCGCCCTTGCTCGTCTCGCTCAATATAATCAACACAATCCAGGAGCTTGAGTATTTTTACTTTGACATTTAACTCTTCCGCAGCTTCTCGCACTGCTGCAGCTTGGATTTCTTCTCCGACCTCAACATGCCCTCCGGGAAACGCCCACAAATCTTTGCCCGGCGCATGCTTTCTTTTAACCAGTACAACATTTCTCTCAAAGCGAACCGCAAGGCCCACTCCGACGACCGGCGCTGTCGGAAAAATGCTGCTGATTTTGCGTGGCAGGTTATTGATTATTCGAAACGGTTTCAGAGCGGCAGATTAATTCCATTCTTCTTCGTCCCAGTCGAGCCCGTCGTCATCTTCACTCCATTCATCATCGTCTTCTTCGCCCCATTCATCGTCATCATCTTGTTCATCATCGTCCCAGGCTTCGTCATCGTCGTCGTCGTCTTCCCAATCGTCATCCCAATCGTCATCTTCATCGACGCCGTTGTCGCTCACTTCTTCGTCTTCAAAGAGCGCGTCATCTTCGTCATCCATTTCGAGATCGTCATCTTTGTCGTCGTCATCGTCCATCCACTCATCATCATCATCATCGCCGTCGTCGTCCGCATCATCATCCCATTCATCATCCTGCCAATCATCATCTTCTTCAATAGCATCGAGGCTGATTGGACGAACGCTGTCAAGAACGTGATCGCCAACAAAACTTGACTTTGCGCAAGCAACAGTCATTAACTGCATTGCGTCCCCTTCAAATTTGACGTCTTCCGAAAATGGATCAAAACGGAATTCAACTCTCATTTTAGACACTCCTCGAAATATATTCTATATGCTCGATCTTATTTCTCAATGAAGAAATCAGGCTTTGTACTTCCGTCAGAATTAATCTGGTATACTAATCTTTACTGCTCGACGCAGAGAACATTCCTATAAAACTTTCGCACTGCTGACAGACCCGCCTCGCCCCCAAAAAATGAACAGGAAAATAATCGCGGACATGCTCAAATGCAAGGTTTTTCTAAAGCCTTTTCAGGTACAAAAAACGCATTTTACATCGTTGTAAAACAATGCTCATTCACATTCGTCCTGAACTCTTGGGCGACCTGTCTAGCCGCTCTCCGGGCGTATAACTATTTAGCTTCTACATAACTATTCAGCTTTCCAACCGCGCTTGCGGTCTCAAGTATGGAGAAAAATCATGGCGTACATTCGCAGGATCGGCAAAGGCCCGCAAATCCAGTTCTATCTCTACAGTGCAAGTACAAACACGCCGACCTGTACCCAAGAAGTGTGCTTGACGCTGAAAAGAAGAAACTCGAAGCTGACATCGCCTTGCGCAAAGCCGGAGTGAAAAGATTCACCGAATACGACGACTCCGCCGATTTCATGACGCTGGTGAAATGTCGGAGGAAACCATCGCCCAATACGAACTGTAATTCATATGTTCGTCACCGAAATTGGAGTTGAGAACTTTCATAAGAAGTCCATTTTTTTACAAATGCGAAAATCCATATCCTTTTTCTTACTTTCTGTAAAATCGCGTTCTTTCCGGTGAATTAGCTGTCTGTTTTTGTTCAAGTTAAATTGGCCTCAAGAGCAGAAGGTCTTGGAGTGAATATTGCAAAAAGCCATGTGCAAAAAAATACACGCTCCTTTGGTCTGTGCAAAGTGATCGAACTAACTTTGTGGGGCAAAAAGGCTTATGCAAGATTATGAATCATGCAGATTTAACATTGCGTTTGAAAACAAATCTCGAGCGCCAGATGTTATTGGCAGACCATGTCTTAATTGCGGAGCGGAGAATCGTTCTACAGAAGTCCGAGCCTGCCTAGAGATGCTTGATCTTGCCTTATCATTGTTTTCGCAAGGTGATACTCGTCGTCTATTAGAAATGGCTATCGAACGCCTTGTTCGCATATCAGGATTTCAACTTGGGCGAATTCTCATAGTCGGTGATGAAGGCAATGTTATTCTGGCGTCCAGTGATGGGCGGAAAGAAATTCGATGCGTGGGCTTTGAACATGAATTCACCCGCAGCATCATGCGAAAGGTCGAAACGGAGGGGCGACCAGTATGCTTTCGAAACACGCACCCCCCAGTTACATGTAAAACAATCTCGAAGTGTATTCCTGATTGTATCTTTTGCGTTCCCCTACTCCGACAGGATGAAGTTTTTGGCTTGGTGTATTTAGAGCGTCATGATAATGAGCCGCTTAGCTCGAAAGCTGAATTGTGTCAGCTTATTGAAGCTTTCTCCAGACTCATATCTGTTACTTTACGCACAGACAAGCAACTGTATTACCCTTCGCATGCTGTTGAGCAATTCGAAAGGATTCTCAGGCAGAACTATCATTTCAAAGCCATCATCGGACGCCATCATCTCGTCATAGAAGCGCTCCAAACAGTTGCGAAAATAGCCGACGCCGAAGCGACGGTTCTCATTGAAGGCGAGAGCGGGGTTGGCAAGGAGTTGATAGCAAAAGCCCTTCATGAAAACAGTGTTCGGCGTGGTCAACCGTTTATAGCCTTGAACTGCGGCGGCGTGCCGGATAACCTTCTTGAGTCTGAGTTGTTTGGACACGTTCGAGGGGCGTTCACAGGGGCGGTTTGCAAAAGAGCAGGCCTGTTTAGGCGTGCGGGACGCGGAACAATTTTTCTGGATGAAGTCAGCGAAATGTCGCCTGCAATGCAGGTCAAATTGTTACGTGTATTGCAAAAAGGGGAGTTTTCGGCGGTCGGCGGGTCGGAAGTTCTGATAAGCAACGCGCGCATCGTCGCCGCTACAAATAAAAACTTGAAGCAGCTTGTGAAACAGCGAAAATTTCGGGAAGATCTGTTTTACCGACTCAATGTGATCGACATTGCACTGCCTCCCCTCCGCGAGCGTCGAAGCGATATCCCCTTACTTATTCATCATTTTCTTGAAAAATATTCAAGCTTGATGAATCAAACCAGGATGAGGTTGTCTGAAGAAGCGGAATCCATGCTCTTGATTTATGAATACCCAGGCAATATCCGAGAGCTTGAGAATATTATATGGCGAGGGGTTGTTTTGGCAAACAGCGATCTCATTCGCGTTCAAGATTTGCCAAAAAGCGTTCGCGAGTCTCGCGAATCTTCGGCGAAACCTGAGATTCCTTCAAGGTTGACCGAAGTAAAGCGACGGGCGGGGGAAGCGGCGGAACGGCGTTTCATGATCGAATGTCTGTCCGCAACAAAAGGCCACATCAGCAAGGCCGCGAAACTTGCCGGTGTGCATGTGAGCAATTTCCACAACCTCATGAAAAAGCGCGGCGTCGATGCGAATGCGTTCAAACAGCCGCGAAATCCGTTTGTATAATTTGCTAAAATTTTGGCAAAAGATACAAAACCAAAGCCTTGAATTCACACATCGTTTATCTTCAGATTTCAATCTCTCCCCAACTTGAACAGCCGTCCCTAAACTTAAAAGGTCGGCGCCCCGCGTCATTCCCGCGCAGGCGGGAATCTATTGATTCTGCACAATTTACGAAACTCTCTTCCGCATTAAAATAACACAAAAACTGATGCTTCAGAGCGCCCCGGCGAAACCGCAAACGCCGGAGCGGCACAGAGATTGTCTAAGTGCAGTGCGACAGCTTACAAGCTGATGTTATGCGCGGCAATGCACATCCTGAGTCTTGGGGCGAACATCGTCTCATTAGCGCCGGGCTGAAGGACACTGCTGGCGAATTCAAAACTCACGGGGAAAGATGATGCGAGGAGATTCTTATTAGCCGCGCGCTTCAGCGCGTGGCTAATGAGACGTCCGGGCAGTCAGGACTGAACAATCCGGAATTCGCCAACAGTATCCTGAAGAGCGGAGCTAATGAAAATCAAAAATTGCTCATAGGCTCTAAACCCGCGTGCGTAGCATCAGTTACAAGGAGTGATTCGATGAAGCATCCACGACTTCTCATCTCCGGGCCGCATTTGGCAACGAATCTGGAGCTTATCTACATGCTGCGCCAAAGCGCAACCGTTCTCATCAATGACGACGACAGCAAGATCGAAAGAATCATCGCCGCTCAGAATATCGACGCATTGCTGCTGGAAATTTCCAGGAATGCGCCTTCGGGCCTGGAAATGATCAGCAACCTCCGTCGCCGTTATCCTTCACTCGTCATAGCCGTGGTGAATAACGACAAAGACGGCAAGGCCATCGTTGACGCCATTCAAGCCGGAGCGGCGGACGCTTTTCGGAAGCCTTTAAAAAACAATGTGATTGCCGAGCGCGTGAGTGCGCTTCTGCATCAGGAGGTTTTAAACAAGCAAGGCAAGAGAAAAGATGACAGACCGTCCCACAAAAAACGGGAACTCGCCCCAAGCCGCCGAGGCAATACGCCTCCCCGGAGACGAGACCCGGTCCGGTTCCACACCGAGCTACACCAGCCCCCACGCTCACATTCTGGATGAACTGCGCTGGCTGAGCCGCATGCTGGCGGCGCATGTTCTGCGCCTGCGGCAAGTCAACTTTTATCAGGATGTGAAGGATTTTCGCGGCTTTTTTGTAGCAGATGAAGAAATCGACGCTTTGCTGAAAGCCGGAATTTTTTCATCGCGGGAACCGGGGGACGATGAACGTCTGGAGCTTGAACAAAAGCTCGTTTCCCAAGCGGCGCGCCAACGTGTCATCATTCAAGCAAAAGCAGAGAATTCGTTTCGCAAAAACGTCTTCGTTCCTCTCGCGCAATTGCGGCAAAACTTCCATCTCGACGACTTCGAAATTCAAATATTGGTCGTCTGTCTGGCGGCGCAAATTGAAGACCGCTATCAAAAGCTTTACGCCTATTTGCAAAACGACGCGAGCAAGAAAAACCCAAGCGTCGAATTCATTCTTCAACTGCTCGGCCGCGATGAGCAAGACCGGCTGAGACATTTTTCTTACTTCCACCCGTCGGCGCCGCTGCGGCATTTTGGTTTTCTTGCAAATCCGTCACACGGTGACGTCAACGGTCAGTTTCTATGCTTGAACGCTCGCATTGTCCACTATTTGTTGGGCGATCAAACGCCGGATCGACGCGAACTGCCTTTTCTCGATTTTCTACAACCGCGCGCGTGGGACGAGGTTGTTCTGCCAGAAAATTTGCAAAAACGGCTGCGGCAACTGCTTCGAAAAACCCTTGAAGAGGAAGCTTTACAGCGCCCGGCGTTTTTCCTGCACGGCCGAATCGGCGTCGGCAGGAAAACCGTTGCCAGTGCACTCTGCAGTGAATTGGGCGTTGCGCTTGCGTCGATTGATTTGCGATGGCCTGCTCGAAATCCCGCCGATTTTCAGGAGCAGATTCGACTGGTTTTGCGCGAAGGCCGATTGCAGCCCTGCGCCGTCTATTTTGACCATTTCGAGGCGCTGGAAACCGAAGTAAGTCGGGAGAATTTGCTGATCGAAACGCTGGCGCGGGAGATTAACGGTTGCGGCTGGCTCACTTTTCTCGGCAGCGAAAAGCCCCCGCACCCGACCCTGCTCGAAACGACCCCGGTTTGCGCCGTAGAAATTCCAAAACCCGATTTTGACGAGCAAAGAAAACTCTGGCAGGCTCATCTCAACGGAGAATTAGCGGCGGAGAACGGGCGCGATCTCGAACTTTTCACGGCCCGATTTGATCTCACGGGTAAACAAATCGGCGGCGCCGCCCGCCAGGCGAGACAAGCGGCTTTGGCGCGTGATCCTTCGCAGCCCCAAATGACCATCACGGACCTGGTCGCCGGCAGCAGGAAACAATCCCAGCCAAAACTCTCTGCACTCGCGCGCAAGATCGAGCCAAAATTCCGCTGGAACGACATCATTCTGCCGCTGGATCAGATGCAGCAATTGCGTGAAATTGCAAGCCACGTCAAACACCGCCGCACAGTTATTGACGACTGGGGATTCAGCGCCAAACTTTCGCTGGGGCAGGGCGTGAACGCGCTTTTCACCGGCCAGAGCGGCACGGGCAAAACCATGGCCGCCGAAGTCATCGCCAACGATCTCGAGCTGGACCTCTACAAAATCGATCTCTCGGCGGTGGTGAGCAAATATATCGGCGAGACGGAAAAAAATCTCAACCGCGTTTTCACCGAGGCTGAACACAGCAACGCTATCTTGTTTTTTGACGAAGCCGACGCCTTGCTTGGCAAACGCTCGGAAGTTCAGGATGCGCACGATCGGTACGCGAACATTGAAATCGCCTACCTGCTGCAGAAAATGGAGGAATACCGAGGCGTGACCATTCTCGCCACCAATTTGCGGCAGAACATCGACGACGCTTTCACCCGGCGCATCCGATTCATCATCGAATTTCCGCTTCCGGGCGAGGAAGACCGCCTGCGCATTTGGCGCGGCGTCTGGCCGCAAGCCACGCCGCGCGCTCCGGAACTGGATTTGGATTTTCTGGCGCGGCGGTTCAAAATCACCGGCGGCAATATTCGAAACATCGCCTTGTCGGCGGCCTTTTATGCGGCGGAATCGGACGGCGCCGTTGAGATGAAGCATTTGATTTTGGCCGCGAAACGCGAATTCCTGAAAATGGGAAAGCTCGTAAGCGCGGCGGATTTAGGAGAGTATCATGAATTAGTTCGATAGTCATCCAGTTCAAGGCTGTTTTTAAAAGCCCAATAAAAATATGGCGAATAGCCTTTGTTTAACTCCTTCGGAGTAAGAGAAAATATTAGAACACTTTCAACCCAGGGCGTTGCCCTGGGCTATGTTATGAAACGCCGTCGGCGTAAAAATACCGCGAAGCGGTTTGAGAACTCAGCCGAAGGCAACGCCCTGGGTTGAAAGTATTCAATTTATTTTTACTCCGAAGGAGTTAAACAAGAAGCTGTCGATACGTTACGGTGTTTTTGGAAAAAAATGCTAAGGAGGAAAAATCATGGCATGGAAAAAAGTTGACAAATACTGGCTTGGCTTCAGCGTGCAGAAGAAGCAATTCTATTTCTACTACAAGCTCGAAGGCGAGAACGTGGTCTATCAATTTTTCCCGGTTCCGGATGAGTTTGTTGCTCTGGCGGATATGTTCAGAAACGAAGGACCGATCAACTTCAACACAACCGGCAAGTACTTCGTTACCGCTGCTGAAGAGATCGGCGAAGAAGAAACCGAGCCGTAAAATCGCATGATTTTAGAATGCAAAACACATAAAAACCGATATTACGCGCTTTGCCCCAATCCGGACAAACCAGAAACCAAAAAGAGCGATCATTCAATCGTGACTTAACGCAGAGACGCAAAGATCGGAGAGCTTCGCAGAGTTTTTTAAACACAAGTGTTGCAAACTCTATTTATGAATTTTCATCGCTGCGAACTCTCCAAAATGAACTCACAATTCAATTCTCTCTGCGCTTCTCTGCGGCCTTTGCGTCTCTGCGTTTTGAAAAGTCTCGCCAAAAGCTTGTGCTCGAATGCTTTTGGCGAGTATGGCAGAAAATGTTTTAACAGACACTAAAACCGATTCATTGAGTCCAATGCGAACCAAACAATCAAAAACAGAGCGACCTGCCGCTAAAACGTTTGTCCGTGCTCAGGAGCGGCGGAACAGCGGGAAAACGGCGATTCGTGCTGAGAAACTCGTGAAAACTCCGATTGAAATGTCTGGAGAATCATAATCAACAGGAAATCTCGCTAATGGAGGTAGCTTGGTTATGGCGTACCTCAGTCTCTTTTTCAAATTCATAAACCAAAGGAGAATTTATCATGGCACACACAATCGGCAGTTACAGCGTTCTTTTCTATGGGAGTCCTTCCGGCTATCAAACCAATCGGGCTCAAATCCAATTAAAGGACACAGCCAACAAAGTCGTCGCGTGGCTCAGGTTCAATGATCCTGGGCAGTATTTTGAGAATGATTATGTGAATGACGGAATTATCCGCATGCACCTGCCCTCCGCGATGTTCGAGAATGTAATTGATGTATTGCGGAATGAGAAACCGGTTTACATCTACTTCACGGCAGGCCGCGCATTCCTGGGAACGAGCGCCGAACCAATTGGCGAAGGTGAAGAGTGACCCGTGGCAATTGTTTGCTCATGCACCGTCGCGGACGATTTTGGGGCTGTTTGAACAACGTTAAAGCTTCAAATTTGGCGTTCGAGTCCGTCCGCGGCGTTGTGCCGCGAAAACCAATTTCATTCAACGACAGAAAAGAGAGGTCGCCATGAATAAGCTTAGAACCATCGTTTTCTTATCTTTTCTATGCGCGGGCCTTACAGGTTCCTGGTGCGAAGGCCCGGATGATCCGAACAAGCCCGACCCAACCCCTCCAACATTGAATTTGGCGATTTGGGTCAATGCTCAAGAGCTAAATCTAGATTCTCTAAATTCTGACCTCCCTTACGAGATTAACGTAGACGACTATATTGCCATCCTCGCGGTTGGTGAAGATTTGGAAAGCGGCATCATAGAAGTCTGCGCAAATCATACCCGTCAGGATTCTTGGGAGAATCGAAACGGTTCGGCTGGTATGACCGCGCCAATCCTCTATCCAAATTGCAATGCATTCGAGATTTTAAAAACGAAGAGAGCTGTTATCGATACGATCAGAGTTCCCGACGATCCCCACCCTCGGGCGGTTCACAGCAGCATTTTATATGTAGTTGACGCGGATACAAAGAATTCCAAAGGAAGCGTTGTAAATTCTCGTAAATACAAATTTGAACTTACATTCAGGTGATTTGACAATTAAAGAAGAATCAATCATGGTATGGAAAAAAGTAGACAACCAGTGGTTTGGCTTCAGCGTGGAGAAGAAGCAATTCTACTTCTATTACTGTAGTTTGGCAAATTTTATATCATCCCTTAAAAACAAGGACTTACAAAGATCATCTTAAAAATATTGAGCCCAATAAAAACAACGACTTAGAAGGAGAATATTCAGAATTTGCCAAACTGCAGTTCTATTACAAACTCGAAGGCGAGAACGTGGTCTACCAATTTTTCCCGGTTCCGGATGAGTTTGTCGCGCTGGCGGATATGTTCAGAAACGAAGGGCCGATCAACTTCAACACAAGCGGAAAATACTTCATCACGGCCGCCGAAGAGATCGGCGAAGAAGAAACCGAGCCGTGAAATCGCATGATTGCAGAATGCAAAACACATAAAAACTGATATTACGCGCTTTGCCCTAATCCGGACAAGCCGGAACCCAAAAAGAGCGATCATTCAATATCGTGACTTAACGCAGAGACGCAAAGATTGGAGAGCTTCGCAGAGTTTTTAACACAAATACTGTAAACTCTGTTTATGAATTTTCATCGCTGAGAACTCTCCCAAATGAACTCACAATTCAATTTTCTCTGCGCTTCTCAGCGGCCTTTGCGTCTCTGCGTTTTGAAAAGTCTTGCCAAAAGCTTGTCCTCGAATTAGTATTTTGGAGACAGCGCGTAACGCTAAATTAAAATTGATTCCTTGAGTCCAATGCGAACCAAACAATCAAAAACAGAGCGGCCTGCCGCTAAAACGTTTGTCCGAACTCCAGAGCGGCGGAACAGCGGGAAAACGATGGTGAACGCGTCGCTTTCGCCGGAGCTTCTTTTTCCCGCTAGCGCCCTTGACCGCAACGCGTACTTTGGCGCCTTGCAGCAAACGCACGGCAATCAATTCGTGCAGCGCATGATCAAGCAGAGTTGCTGCGCGGAAGCGCCTTTGATCCAGCGGCAGGTTGATGAAGAAGAGGAAGAAGTCGTCCAGGGCAAAACGGCGGATTCGATTCAACGGCAAATTGGCGAGGAGGAAGACGAACCGATTCAGGCAAAATTGACCATTGGTCAACCGGGAGACAAGTACGAGCAGGAAGCGGATCGCGTGGCCGAGCAGGTGATGCAAATGCCGGAGCCGAGCGTGCAGCGCCAGCCTGAAGATGAAGAAGATTTGATTCAACCGAAGCCGCTTGCCGCGCAAATCACGCCGCTGGTACAACGGCAGTCTGAGTCTGAGGAGGAAGAACTGCTGCAAGGCAAAGCGCTCTCCGGCCGCAATCCGACGGCGGGCGGGAACTTGGAAGCGCGCATTAACGCCGCCAGAACAAGCGGACAACCGCTGCCCCGCTCCGCCCGCGCCTTTTTCGAACCGCGCTTCGGCGCTGATTTCAGCGATGTTCGCGTTCACAACAGCACGGAAGCCGACGCATTGAATCGCGGGTTAAACGCCCGCGCTTTTACCACCGGCAAGGACATTTTCTTTCGACAAAGTGAACTGAGTCCAGACAATTCCGGCGGACGAGAATTGTTGGCGCATGAGTTGACGCATGTTGTGCAGCAAAGCGGATCGAACGATGCGGCGAATTCGATTCAACAAACTGTTAGCTCTCGCTCACATTGCCCTGCAGGTGTTCATGGTGCGCCAGCCGACCCGCTTGCTGCATTGACTCGTATTGATGCGCTCGCGCAGACTATGGCGCTGGGGGCTAGCGGCGAACTATTTCTTGAATCTTTGACATTTGATGATCCTACATTTGGACCATCGAATGTCTTTGATGCCTATCGAGACTGGTTCGGTACGGCACGGCGGATGCCGTCCGGTTCGTGGAGAAGCCGGTTCCGTGCAGCACCATTTGCGACGGAAGATGAAGCAATAGCTCATGAAATGAGGGTTTTCTCTAATCGATTTAGGAGAATTCACGACTGGTTGGCGAGGAACATACGGTACCGCTGTCCAGGCACCAGGAGGTATACCATTCCGGGGTGCGCTGCAGGTCGGTGTGCTGCGAGAACCTCAGCCGAAACATGTGGGCCAAGTGGTAGCCGCACAATGGGAATCTGTCCAGGCTTCTGGGCTGAGGCAAATGATCAGGTGCGCGCCGGAATTTTAGTTCACGAAGCAATCCATCCTCTGTTTCATTTTCTTCGCCACCCGACAAGAAATGTGAGAGGACGCGGACGTAACCCAGGGTGCTATGAAGGATTCTTATCTGAGATTTATAGTTTTGCATACTCTGGAGGAGATTGCAGCATTGTAGTTCCGTAAGAATCATATATTTTGTCGTCATTTGTGAATTCTGCTTAATCATCGCACAAGGAAGGGAATTGGGCAGAATTCGGGACCTATTACCTGCTGGTGCATTGTGAAAGGGAATATCGTATAAATGGGATTGTCGTTATGAATTTCAAGCGAAACTATGACCAGGAATATCAGCAGGCCAAGCGCCAAATAAGCCCGGCCAATCCCAGATATGGATCCCTCTCAGCCGAGATGGCAACTGCCTCAGTGTATACACACACCCGCATCAACGCCAACACCAGCAAAACCCTGGAAGCGGCTTCGTTTCTTTACACACTGATCGAGCTGCTCATCGAAAAAGGCATTCTCACCGTCGAAGAGCTGGATGCTTAGAAAAAAGAGGCGGTGAAGCGGCTGGTACAAGAGCTCAAAGACAGCGGCATCGGACTGGTGTACCAGAATCCGGAGCAAGATAAGTACACCTTCGCGCACCAAGCATGTGTGGTTTGCCTGGAATGCTTGCCGACCTGCAAAGCAATCTGCTGTAAATTTTCCTTCGCCCTGCCGAAGCAGGATATCGATGAAAGCATCCTGCGCTGGGATTTTGGCCGTCCTTACATGATCGCCCAAGATGAAAACGGCCACTGCGTGTATCTGGATTGTGAAACGTATCAATGCATCGCACGCGAGAATCGACCGCTGCCATGCCGTGGCGTCGATTGCAGCAGGAGCAATAGATGGCGGGTTTGGCAGGATTATGAAAAGAAAATAGTCAACTCGGAGTCACTCGAATCTCTTGAATCCAATCGAGAGAACAAGAAAAATGGACTTCCAAATCATTGATGACGTCAATGAAACTTTGGTGAGATTACTGACGGAGGAATTCGGCGGGGCGCCGCCGTTTCACATCAGCTTTGCCATGCCGGACAAGAACTTTGGCGCGAGTTCGAAATTGCAGCCAACGGCCGACTTCTACCTCTACGATATTTCGGAAGACGCTGAATTGCGTTCGAACCAACCCGTCGTCGAGAAGCTCAGCGACGGCTCCACGCGCCGCAAGCAGCCGCCGGCGAGAATCAAGCTTTCCTATCTCGTCACTGCCTGGAGCCTGGCGGACGATCCCGCGAAAGAAGGCACACGCGCCAGAGATGAGCATCGATTGTTGAGCAAGATTCTGCTGGCCTTGATCAAGTATCCGAAAATCCCGGAGAAGGCGCTTTACGGCCAGCTCGCCGGGCAGGTGCCGCCGCTCCCGGCAACGGTCATCATGCCAAACGGACTCAAAAATCCGGCGGAATTCTGGGGCACGTTTGAAGGGCGGCCCGTCAGACCGGCGTTGGAATACAACGTCACCTTTTCTCTCGATTATCACGCCGTTGCGGAAGGACGCATGGTTGTGGCGAAATCGAGCGAGCACGGCGGCCCCGCCGAAGTATTTCGCCTGGCCATCCGTCCGCCCGTCAGAAACGTGGCGCCTTACAAACATCCGGCGGGCGCCTCCCTGGTCAAAATGGCCATCGATGGAAACGCATCGACCTATCTTGATCTTGAGGCAAAAAAGGGCGGCGAAAAGATCACGGTTTCCGCTCCCGCCGGTCTTCAAGACGGCGATACGCTAATCTTTGTCGACAGTCACAGCGATGCGACGGAGTTTTGCACGCTGAAAGATACGGCGAATTCGCCCGAGCTTGCATTGGAGCAACCGCTCCTTTACGACCATGCGCTTAAGACGGAGCTAAAAAAGATTGTGCCTTCAGGTGAGAAGTTTGAGGTGAAGCTGGCGGATTTCGCAACCCCCGGCGTCACATTTCTGCAAACCGCGGCGGAGGAGGTGAAAAAGCAATTAAAAATGGGCGATGTGGTCAAAATCGACAATCCGGCAAAAATCGAGTATTGCCAGATCACGGAAATCAGCGGGCCGGAGGTTGGTTTGGGCGCGGATCGGGATGCGCTGGTTCATATCGGCGGGTTGGTGACGAACAAGGTGGGCGCGCCCGTTCTCGGCGCGGAAATTTCTTTGCTGGACGCCAATTTGGAGCCGGTGAAAAAAACTTACAGCAACGTCGACGGTCGATTCAGCTTTGGCAAATTGAACAAGGGAAAATACACCTTGCAGGCGAAGGCTCAGGGCTACGCCCCGTCCGGGCAGAGAACAATTGATGAAATCGCTTCGGCGGAGATCACGGATTTTATTTTCAACCTGGAGACAGCATGATCTTCGCGGATAAATGAGAGCATACGAGAAATCGTATTCACAAATTTACAGGAGGATCATACAATGCCGGAATATTTAGCACCAGGCGTTTATGTCGAGGAATTCGAGATTGGCGCCCGGCCGATTGAGGGCGTCAGCACCAGCACGGCGGGATTCCTTGGCTTTGCTGAACGAGGTCCGTTGAACAAGCCCGTTTTGGTGACAAGCTTCGCGGATTTCGAGCGGACTTTTGGCGGCTTTCTGCCCGCTAAAAAGAATGGCGCAATTTTGAGTAAAATTCGTTGGCTAGCCTACGCCGTAGCGGGCTTTTTTGAGAACGGCGGCAAACGTGCGTACGTCACTCGCGTCGCTGTTACCGAGGCGAAGGCTCCCGCCACAAAAGCCGAAAAGGCGTCCGGTTATCTGCCCAAAATTGTTGGTGCGGACGATACGCCAAAATTGGGCGCGAAGGCCGTTGCGGAGGAAAACGGGCTGGAAATGGCAGAGACGACCAATTTTGTGGCCGGCGATTTTTTGTTGTTAAAAGACGGGGGGCAATCGGAATACCTGAAATACGAAGGGCTCGCAAAAGAGATCGTTTTTAAAGCCGGGGCAAAGCTTGCGCTGGATTACGCCCCATGCACTACGGTTCTCAAAGGCGTGAAACCGGCGAACGAAACAACAAAGTTGGACTTAAAGGCGGATGCAGCAGCAACAGAACTGAAATTAGCTGCGGTGGACGCAGTAAAAGCTGGCGATTATCTTCTAGTAGACGACGCCGACAGCAGCGAGGTCGTCGTTATCAAAGACAAAAACGATGAGGATAAAATCATCACAATCGAGTCGCCACTGCTGTTCGAGCATGCCAAGAACGTCAATGTTTTCATACTGGCAATGAGCGATGTGTTTCTTATTCGCAATGCGAAAGCCGATGATGCAAAACTTTACCTTGCTGCAAAACCAGAACTCGCTCAAGGCGATTTCCTCATCATTGGCAGCGAATATTTCGAGATCGATTCGGCGGAAAATGCTGCAAATGTCATAGACGTAACCCCGGCGCTCAAGTACGAACACGAACCTGGCAAGCCTTTAATCAAACTGGTCGCCGCAGTTAAGCTCGAAGCCGCCAATGAAGGCGAATGGGGCAACGGCGCTAAATTCGTCGTGAAGCCGAGCAGCCTTTCGAGCACCAAATTGAAAAAACCGGCGGCTGCCAATCAGGATCGACTGTACTTGGAAACGGTGAACAACATTGAGCCAGGCTCCCTACTCAGTCTCGCGCCCGATACCGCCGGTACGAACTATGTCACGGTCAAGGAAGTCTTCAAAACAACCGATGAATCGTTCGTTGACCTTGAAGCTGATTTAAAAAATAACCTTGAATTAGGAACCCCTGTCCAAACTGAAGAATTCAGCTTGATTGTTCTCAGCGGCAAGAACGAAGAAATCTTCAAAAGTCTCTCCCTGAACGAGAAACACAGCCGTTATATCAAAAAAATCATCACGGAAAAAAGCTCGACGTTCATCCGTATTGGAGATTTCGAGGCTGACCCTCAAAACCCTCAAGCCATTGAAGATCCGCCTACTCAGGACGGTTTGCCGGGATGGTTTTTAAAAGGCGGTGATGACGGTTTTCCGACTGACCCGACAGACGACAATCAGCTCAACTCGATTTTCGAAGGCAAGGACTCGCTTGAGCCTGAGAAACGCAAAGGTTTGCAGACCTTTAAGAATGTCGATGGGATCAACATCGTGGCCATGCCGGGAATAACCTCCCAATATCTCCAGCAGAAATTGATTACGCATTGCGAAATCATCATGAAAGACCGCTTTGCCGTTCTCGACCCTATCGCGAAAGCTGATTTGGATGCGATCCAGGCACAGCGCAATCTGTTTGACAGCAGCTACGCCGCTTTGTACTACCCGTGGATTCGCGCCTTTGATCCGTTGACGAAGGAGTACGCCAATCTTCCGCCGAGCGGCCATGTTTGCGGAATCTATGCGAAAACAGACGTTGATCGCGGCGTTCACAAGGCTCCCGCGAACGAGACGGTTGTGGGCGCGGTGAATTTCGAAAAGCTGAACGGCAATTATCGTTTGGTCAACAAAGGCTCCCAGGAAATTCTCAATCCCATCGGTGTGAATTGCATTCGCGTTTTTCCCGGTCGCGGCGTTCGCGTCTGGGGAGCCCGGACAATGTCGAGCAACTCCCTCTGGAAATACATCAACGTTCGGCGGCTCTTCCTCTATCTCGAAGAATCGATTGAAGAAGGCACGCAGTGGGTGGTTTTTGAACCCAATGATGATAAGCTCTGGGCGCGGGTGAAACAAACGATCACCCAGTTCCTGACCAGAGTTTGGCGGGACGGCGCATTGATGGGTCTCAGCGCCGAAGAAGCCTTTTTTGTCAAATGCGACCGCACCACGATGACGCAGGACGACATCGACAATGGCCGCCTGATCGTCGTGATCGGCGTTTCGCCCGTGAAACCGGCGGAATTCGTCATCTTTCGCATCGCGCAATGGACCGGCGGTTCGGACGTGTCGGAATAGTCGCGAATTCGGACTCGCGGCGGTTTGGATTGTTGGCGCGCGGCTGGCGGCGCCAACGATCCGCCCTCCCGCGCGTCATGACCAATTTCATATTGAAAAGTTGATGTTACGCGCCAGTTATGAAGCCAAAGAAACTCCTGTTAAAGTCATTCCCGCGCAGGCGGGAATCCAGG
>CAXHAT010000116.1:0-25460 GCA_964014485.1 uncultured Deferribacteres bacterium | reverse complement strand
ACTCTTTCAGAGTTTCCATTTTCCGCCGACGCAGTCCCAGGGTATGCCGTTCCACGGGCATACCCTGGGCTGTATAGTAAAACGCCTTCGGCGTAGAGAAATGATCAAGTACAAAAATGATTTACCCACACAAAACGACATAGAACCAAAATATTATGAAAGCAGTTGTCTATGAAAAATACGGCCCGCCGGAGGTGCTACAACTCAGGGAAGTGGAAAAACCCGCTCCCAAAGATGATGAAGTGCTGGTGAAAATCCACGCGACCACGGTAGCGACCGGCGACGTAAATGTGCGCGGATTTATCTTTGTGCCGCGCGGACTCAAATTCGTTGCCCGGCTCATGTTTGGCTTTACAAAACCCCGGAAAAAAATATTGGGATTTGAGTTTGCCGGAGTCATCGAGTCGGTGGGCAAAGATGTGGAGTCGTTCAAGGTCGGAAATGAAATTTTCGGCATTGACGGCGATGGAATTGGCGCTTATGCTGAGTATAAAACCATACCGGAGAAGGGCGCGATCACGTTAAAACCGGCCAACTTGACTTTTGAGGAGGCCGCCGCTTCTCCCAACGGCGCGTCGACCGCTCTGTATTTTCTCAGAGAATTGGGAGAGATTCAAAACGGCCAAAAAATCCTTGTCAACGGCGCTTCCGGCAGCGTTGGCGCGGCGGGGGTTCAACTTGCCAAACACTTCGGAGCGGAAGCGACCGGCGTGTGCAGCACGACGAATCTTGAATTGGTGAAATCGCTTGGCGCTGACAAGGTCATCGATTACACCGAGGACGATTTTTGCAAAAGCGGCGAGACCTACGATCTCATTTTGGATACGGTCGGAAACGTGTCGTTTTCGCGGTGCAAAAGTTCGTTAAAGCCAAAGGGAAAGTTGTTAATGGTCGCGGCGGGGTTGCCGCAGTTTTTGCAAATGTTCCTGACTTCAATGACAGGCGGGAAGAAAGCGATTGGCGGGGGCGGCATGGCGAGCGAGAAAAAGGAGAATTTGGTTTTTCTCAAAGAACTGCTCGAATCGGGAAAGCTAAAACCCGTCATCGACCGAAGCTATCCGCTGGAGCAAATCGTCGAAGCGCACAGATATGTCGATAAAGGACGTAAAAAAGGAAACGTGGTGATAACTTTGGAATAAGGCGGAACCTGACGCCGGAGCGCACCGCCAATCCAGGGCGGCTTCGATGGATTTCGCGCGGTTCCAGGCGAAAATGAGCGACGCCAATTTTGAAGATTACCGTCATGTTCGGGAGAAAGTTATCATGAAATTTAAACTTGTCCTGACTCTGATTTTCTTGTTTTTTCTCACAGCTTGTACGTCGACTCGCAAATATTCATCGGCTGAAGAAGCCAATCTGAAGCCGCGATACAAGTGTGCAAAACTAACTTTGCGCGGCGGCGAGAACTTGCATATTTTTGATCTTTTTATCTGCGGGGATTCTTTGTTTTATTTTGATCCGGCGACAAGTGATAAACAAACAATTGCGAATTCGGAAATAGCCAGCATTGTTACGCATCATAAAACGCGCGGCGCCGTTCATGGCATGTTCTTCGGCTTGGCGGCCGGCGCCGCGGTTGGCGCGGCCGTTGGTTACATCGGAACGGACAACGACTCTGATGAACAAATAGGCGGCGTATCGCCATTGTTTTTTTCCACGGCTTTGTTTGGCGCGGGCGGCGCTTTGGTCGGGCTAAAAGCGGGCTCCGAAATTGAAGCCAAATCCCGGATCGTGATTATCGACAAAGGCGCGGTGAAGAAGATCGAAAAGGATGCGGTTACAATGCGTATTTCCAAGCGATAGTGCTCGCGTTGAAAACCGGCGTTCCGGTAAGATGGCAATGCACAGACGTATTGTCGCAGCATAAGAACGTCCGAGTTTCTCCAGAAACAACTGACGCCGGGAAATTGTCCCAAAGCATATAATTTAGCGGGCGCTGTACAATCTGTGGTAGGGGTTCAAAATCTTGAACCCCTACGATCTGTGCGCCATGTTGTGGTACGGCCTCCTGTTTTCGACTGTCCCTGTGGCATTTTTGAATCAGCTTCTTGAGTCGCCAAGCATGAACGTTTACCCAATTTTGAACCTTCCAAATATGCTTTTATGACCCCGAAACCTCTGGACGGTTTACAAGAAATGCCGCCCAAAGATGACCCGCCTTATTCCCAAATCTGACAATCCCCGCCCGCCTATTTGCAAACTCAAGAATCATTGAGTTCGGAGGGGAGCCTTGGCCTCGTATTTTCAGTTAATTAGGCTCGATTCCTTCCCCAGACCTCTGGCGCCTATATTGCGTTTTCCAAATTCAGCCAACAGCGCAACGATGCGTGAAGCCTGCTCCTTTGACGACTGCATTTTGCGAATTCGAACACAGCGCTGCTCACCTTTTTCTCATGCCCGCAGAACGCCGCGATTGCACGCGTTGGTCATGTTCTCAATAAGCCTTTTCCAACGTAAAGTTCATCGGAGAATAAAATGAAGAAAAGTCATTTGATCTCGATTTTGTCGATCGCCTTCTTTTTGGCGGGCGGCGCTTTGGCTTCGTCGGATTTATTGGCGCAAAATGATCTGGATAAAATAGAAAAAAAGCTTGGAGAAATTGGAGAAGAATTAAGACAGACGGTTATATCCGGAGACTATGAAGCCCAACTGGAATTCTACACCGACGACGTCATACTTATGCCGGATTTTCAACCGACGATTATTGGCAAAGCCGCTTTAAGAAAACGCTTTGAAGAAGGCGCGAAGGAAGGTTGGAAAATTGACTCGATTGACGGCGCTTCAGAAGATTTGTGGGTGTGCGGCGATTTGGTTTATGAGCGAGGGACTTTCGGCATGTCGGTCAAGCCGAAAGAAGGCGGCAAGCCCAGAGCGTTTTATGGCTCGACTTTTACGATATGGCAGAAGCAGAAGGACGGCGCCTTCAAGATAAAAATGGCGATCTGGAACCTTGATTTCAATCCGTTCGGCACTTGAAGCGCATTTTATTCGAATCCCGAAGCGATGCAATTTTTCTCGGGGCATTCAGTTTGGCGCCTGCGGTGATTTTCACGGCGGGCGCCAAACATGAAAGCGGACGAGTGACAAAAAAGCGTGGACTAAAATCAGGAGTTTGCGAGGCCAAATGATGAGCAAAAAATACATTCTTTTGCTCGCATGGATGCTGTGCGCATGCCCGCGTACCGGCGAAATGGTCGCACCGCCGGAGCCGGAATTGTCCAAGACCGCTCCGGTGAGCGAAGCGGTTTTTGAACACGCGCCTGAAATCGCCTTTATCGGGCATATGTGGGATTCGTACGTCACCGTGCTCGACGTCCCGACAATGGCTGAAGTAACGCGAATCGCGGTTCCAGCCGCTTCCGCGCCCAATATTGTCCTGGCTCCAAATGAACGGCATGGATTTATCACGCATCAAGGGCCGTCCGGCGTCAGCAAAGCGGACTTGTCCAATTATGCGATCCTGAAGACGACGCTTTTGCCCCGCGATTCCCAGCCGTTGGATATTGCAATAACGCCGAACGGTAAACGCATTTTCGTAACGCTTTTGCAAGACCACGCAGTCGCAGCTTTAGACGCGGAAACGATGACGACGCTTGCCGTGATTCCACTGACTGACGAGTATGACTATCCGAGCGGAATCGTCATCGGATCAGACGGAAAATACGCCTTTGCCGCCAGTCTGAATTCCGGCCGGGTGCATGTCGTTAAAGTAGAATCGCTGCAACTGGTCGAAACGATTGAAACCGGGTTTACGGGCGTCAGCGAGTTGGTTTTGAGCCGAGACGGGAAGTTGGTGATCGGCGCCGCGACGCAGCAAATCATCGTGATTGACGCACGAACATTCGATATCGCCGCCGAAATTCAGCTCGACTACAGCCCGAGGTGTGTTCAAATTTCAATCGACGGCAGTGAAATTGTTACTGTAGGAGGACATTTTTTATCAATCATCGACGCGAAGTCACTCTTGCTGGTCAAGACGCTCGAGCTTCCTCACGGACAGCAGCAAATCGGTCTTAACCGCAGCGGGCGTTTGGCAATGACAACCGGGCTCAAAGTGACCTTGGTCGACCTTGTGAATCAAGCGGTTTTGACGACGACAGATCTCGGCGGCGATCGTTCCTGGGGCGTGATGTTCGGGAAACCGAAAGGCTTTGTCCCCAGGAACTGAGGATTTTGAGTAGCTTTGGAGTCAAACGCTTCGGCGTTTGAGCATAGTTTGCCGCCGCCGACGATGATGAAGCGTCGAGCTCCGAAGAGAGTTGTCGCGAATCCGAATTTTATGGACGGCGAGTCTTAAAAATCTTAGCTCTTTCTAACCAATGCCGCAGTGTTTGGGTGTAACTCTTTCAAAAAACACCAATCCGGCGCCGGCGATATTTCTGATTGCGGAACTCAAAATTTCGCTGCGGCAAAACGACCAAAGGAGGTATCGACATGTTTGGCAAAAAACATCCGGAAGTCTTGATTGCCGGCGCCGGTCCCGTGGGTCTGTTTGCCGCACTGGCGCTCACTG
Source organism: uncultured Deferribacteres bacterium (assembly GCA_964014485.1). GTDB lineage: Bacteria > Zhuqueibacterota > Zhuqueibacteria > Zhuqueibacterales > Geothermadaptataceae > CAXHAT01. The sequence continues at coordinate 20,947 of CAXHAT010000116.1, read as the reverse complement.
AAAGGGGGATTCCCGTCCAAATTATCGATAAAGATTGGCGGCGCGCAGGTCACAGCTACGCCCTCGCTCTCCACGCCAATACTCTGAAGCTTTTCGAGAAGCTCGGACTGCTGGAAGAGATTCTCGCACACAGCTACAAAGTTCGCACGATTGGACTCTATGACGGCCAAAAGCGGCGTGCCGAAATGCGGATTACCGATCTGCGGGAAGATTTTTCGTTTCTCGCCGTCATGCAGCAAAATATGCTTGAAGGCATTTTGGAAAAAGCGCTTGCCGACCGCGGTGTCAAAGTTCTGTGGAATCACCGCCTTGCGCACATTACCTCACTTGATGATCACGCACATGTCGTGGTTGATAAACTCACCAAAGAATCTCTCGGATATATCGTTGCCCGTTCGGAATGGGTCGTCGGCAAATCGGAACGATTTGACGTGCCGTTTGTGATTGGTGCGGACGGCTTGAACTCTTTCACCCGCCGCTCCTTGAAGATCGACTTTCCCATTGTCGGCGAGACGCAAAACTTCGCCGTTTTTGAGTTCAAGACAGATTTGGATTTGCAGCATGAGATGAAGCTGGTGATCGGCGATGACGCCATGAGCGTGCTTTGGCCGCTGCCGGGAGGACTGTGCCGCTGGAGCTTTGAATTGCCGGAATACCTGGCCTCGGAAGACAGTCGCATGAAGGATCGCTTCCAGGTACAAATCGGTTCCGGAAAGTACCCCGTCCTGGCGAAAGATCATCTGTTCGAATTGCTGGAGACGCGGGCGCCCTGGTTTCGAGGCAACGTCGATGAAATCATGTGGCGATTGGTGGTGCGCTTCGAGCGACGGCTGACCGAAGCCTATGGCAGACAGCACGTGTGGCTCGCAGGAGACGCCGCTCATCTCACCGGCCCGGCCGGAATTCAGAGCATGAACGTCGGGCTTTTTGAAGCCGATGACCTGACTGCGACCATTAGCAAGATTCTGCGAGACGGCGAGTCTGACGAGATGCTGCAAATATACAACGATGAATGGCGGTCTGAATGGCGCTACTTGATTGGCGTTGAAGGCGGCCTTCGGTCAGATGCGACGACCGATCCGTGGATCGGCAAAAACAGCAAAAAACTTTTGTCGTGCATTCCCGCCACGTCGGAAGACCTGCGGGCGTTGGCGCGACAAATTGGACTTAACTGAGGGCGGAAAATGTGGACGCCAAAAAATATCCTTGTCCCGACTGATTTTTCTGAAGATGCAAACAGGGCCGCTTGCTATGCTGCGACCCTGTCGAGCCGCTTTGGTTCTGACGTCGCTTTTTTACATATCGTCTCGGTTTTCAAGCGCCATGCGAGTTATCTCCGCGAGCGCTTTCCGGATCTGGAAGAACTCTACGCCGCTGCTGAAAAGGACGCGCAAGAGTTGATTGCGAAGCAAGCGAGCGCAGCACAGACGGCGAAATACCGCAAGGTTGTCTTGCGCGGCGCTTCCATCCCCGAAGAGCTTTTGTTCTATGCCGCCGACCATGAAGTGGATTTGATCATTATGGGCACGCACGGCCGCACCGGCATTGAACACATGCTTCTCGGCAGCGTGGCGGAACGCCTGATTCGGAATCAAAAGCGTCCGGTTATGACCATTAAATATGCGTTTGGTAACAGGCTCGTCAAACCGGATTTCAGGCGGATTCTTGTGCCGCTTGACTTTTCAAAATGTTCGGAGTCGGCGCTGGAGCCGGCTGCGGCTTTGGCGCAAAAGTTTGAAGCGGACGTGCAATTCGTTCATGTGGTCGAAGACATTGCCAACCCGGCTTACCTTGGTTTCGGAGACCCGTCTCTTTTCAACATGAGCCCCGTTATTCGCGAACGGCAAATACCCATGATGCAAGAAGTCGCCGAGAAAGCGATCCCGAAAGAAATCAAACGCGATTTTCACATTTTGGAAGGACGGGCGCACACGGAAATTATCCATTTTGCGGAGAAAAACGAGGTCGACCTGATCGTGATGTCAACGCACGGGCTCAGCGGTTTTGAACACCTGCTCCTTGGCTCGACAACAGAAAAGGTCGTTCGGAAATCCCCGATTCCCGTGCTGTCGGTCAATGCGCAATTAATGTGAGTTTAGTCATGAGTACGAAAATATTTTGGATATTCGGCACGCTTCAAAGCCTGTCGCTAGGCGCGATCATATTTCTTGTCTTCCGGGCGCTAAATCAAATCAGCGGCGCAAGCGTCGTCGGCCTGGATACGCAAATTTTAGTGAGCCTGGCGTTTCCATTGTTCTTTCTAATGGTCGAGTACGTCATTTACACGAAAAAGAGTTAGGCGGTTAGTTCTCAAGAAAGAAAGGCCGGAAAAAGGCAAGGAGGTTGCGATCGTTCTGGCCGTGTATTTTGGGATTTTAGTTCTCCTGTCGCTCCCGATGGTCATTTTTGAATGGCCGCCAAGAGGCGGGTGGTGGGGCTACCCGTACAACGTTTTTCCTTTCGGGCAGCCCGCCCGCTCTGAGCGAATTTTAATAACTGATGATATGCACTCTTGGGGATTTCTCAAGCGAAACGTCGCTTTTACGTCATTCCCGCGCAGGCGGGAATCCAGGGGCTGCGCGGGAATGACTTTGACAGGAGTTTCTTTGGCTTCACAACTGGTGCGTAACATCATTTAATAAAGAGTTTAACCAAAATGAGAGGGCTCGGATTAACAATTTCGATCATTTTTTTACTTCAGAGCTCGAGTTCGCCTTCTGAAGCTTGCACCGCTTTTTGTCTGAAGCGCGGCGATGGAATCGTCGTGGCTAAAAATCTTGACTGGATGATCGGCGACGGCTTTATCGTCGTCAACAAGAAGGGCATTTCGAAAACCGCCTTCGTCAACTCACACGCAACCCCCGCCAGATGGATATCCAGATTCGGCAGCATCACGTTTAACCAATTCGGCAAAGAATTTCCGCTCGGCGGAATCAATCAAGCCGGACTTGTCATCGAAGAATTAAGCCATTCGCCTTCAAAATACCCCGCTCCGGATCATCGCGCCACCGTCACCGAACTGCAATGGATTCAATTTCAATTGGATAATTATGAATCGACGGCGGAGGTTCTTGCAAGCGACGCGCTGCTCAGAATTTCCCGCCTGCTCTTCGGCTTGCATTACTTCGTCTGCGACAGATTCGGCAGCGTCGCGGTGATAGAATTTCTGGACGGCCGCCCGGTTTTCTATAGTGGAAAACAAATCCGCGCGCCGGTATTGACCAATAACAGCTACGCGAACGCCGTCAAATATCTGGGATTTCACAAAGAGTTTGGCGGCGAAAAGCTTGTGAGCGACAGCCCTGATTCCCCGGAAAGATTCGTTAGGGCGGCGACGCTGCTGAAAAATGATCGTCCGTCGCAAACGTCGTCGATCGCGGAAGACGCGCTTGGCGTTCTGGCTGCGGTGGAGCAGCAAGACACGCAGTGGAGCATTGTCTACGATCCCAGGAATTTGGAGCTGTTTTTCAAAACCAGAGAAGATTCAAGAATCAGGTCGCTCAAATTGGCGGACTTCGATTTTTCAGACAATACCCCGCCGATGATTGCCGCCGTCAACTCTCAAAAACATGAAAGCGGCGAACCGCTTTTTTTCAATTATAGCGTTGACCGCAATCGGCGGCTATTGGATTCCGTGTTCGAAAAATTGTGGATGCACGGCGAAATTGAAAAGGCCGCAGCGGAAGGTCTGGTGGAAAAATTGACAGAATACGCAGCGTTCGGGCGGTCTGAAATTGCTAATAAAAGCGCGGAGGTGCGATAAAATGAACAGACACGTCGTGATTTCAGGAATGATGTTTACAGGCGCAAGCGTCGTCGGATTCGCTCTGGCGGCGATGGCCTTCATCTCAATAATCGGCAGAGATATTGGTTCAGAGAACTCAAGCCTCGTTTTGCTCGAAAGTGTGGAAGGCTTGGCGATTTTGATTTACCTGTCGCTCTTGGCTCTGCCCGGAGCATTCGCCGGTTTCGGCCTGCTCTTCGATTATGAGTGGGGCAAACCCCTGGCAAATGTTCTCGGAGCCATGAGCTTGATCTTTTTCCCGATTGGAACGGCCTTTGGACTTTATGTCATTTGGGGCTTGTCACGGGAAAGAGACGGCAAATTTTTGATAGCCGGGTCAGGTATGTAACCGCCATTTCGTGAAGCGTTGTTTCCGAGACTGAGCCATGTTTTTTCTGGAGATTTTTACACACGCGCTGCGCATCACGGCGCTCGTTTTTCTCATGATGCTCGTGATCGATTTCGTGGACGTCAGAAGCGGCGGGCGATTTCGAAACCTGATGCGCGGCAGCCAGTGGCGTCAATATGCCGCGGCTTCATTTCTTGGAGCCACGCCCGGATGTTTCGGGGCCTTTATGAACGTGAGCATGTACGTTCACGGCTTCCTGAGCTTCGGCGCGATCACAGCCGGCATGATCGCGACCTCCGGAGATGAAGCTTTTGTGATGCTGGCCAGATTTCCGGCACAGGCGATAGCGCTTTCCGCCATTCTTTTTATCCTGGCGATTCCGCTCGGCTGGCTGGCCGACAAGTTGGTAAAAACGGCGAAATACGCGCCTTGCGCAACTTGTGAAATGCACGAAATTCATGCGGACGAAGGGCGTCGCGGCCACTATCTCACTGAGCATGTTTGGAATCACATTGTCAAACGCCACATGCTCAGAGTCTTTCTCTGGACGTTCTTTGCGCTGCTGCTCGTGCAGGCGGGTTCGGAATATCTGGAGCTGAGAGACGTCGTCCAAAGCCACCTTGTTTTGGTTTTGATACTCGGCGCGTTGGTCGGCGCGATTCCCGAATCGGGCCCGCACCTGATTTTCGTGATGCTCTTTGCAGAAGGCCTTGTTCCGTTTTCGGTGCTGTTGGCGAGCTCGATTTCGCAGGACGGCCATGGAATGCTGCCGCTTGTGTCGTACTCGCTGAAAGACGCAATCGCAATAAAAGTCTTCAATGTCAGCGCGGCGATCATTATTGGCGGCGCCGTTTACTTAATGGGTTGGTGATGTGCGCAGGCCGAGGCAGTGAAGGCAGCGAGATCGCATCATTTGTGAAGTCAAAAAACGAACGACGATCTTTGGAAACTATAAAATGAACTCAAAAACAGAAAAGTCTTTCCCTGAGAATGACCGCGAAAGCGTCCTTCGCGAAATCGAAGTTTTGCGAAAGGAGCGCAAAGCGGTGCTGCTGGCGCACAATTATCAACTGCCGGAGATTCAGGATATTGCCGATTTCACCGGCGACTCGCTCGAGCTGAGTATGCGTGCAGCCAAGACTGACGCGGAAGTGATTGTCTTTTGCGGCGTGCTTTTTATGGCTGAGACGGCGGCGATTCTCTCTCCCGCCAAGACCGTGCTCCTGCCGCGTTTAGATGCTGGATGCCCTTTGGCCGACATGATTACGCCGGAAGCATTGCAGAACAAGTTTGCTGAGTTGGGCGACTTGCCGACTGTCATTTACGTCAATTCGCCAGCTTCGGTGAAAGCCCTTTCGACGATTTGCTGTACGTCGGCGAATTCGGTAGAAGTGGTCGAGAGCCTGGCTGAAGACGAAATTATGATGGGCCCGGATCGAAATCTTGCGCTTTACACAGCTTCGAAAACCGGTAAAAAAATACATCCCTGGCAGGGCGCTTGTCCGGTTCATGATCAAGTGACGGCGGACGATGCTCGTGCGGCAAAGGCCGCCCATCCGGAAGCTCTTTTGCTTGCACATCCGGAATGCCGTCCTGAAGTTTTGGCCTTGGCGGATGTAGTTGCGGGAACCGCCGGAATGCTCAAATTCGTCAAGCGATCCGCGCATCAGTCATTCATTATTGGCACGGAAGAAGGGCACATTTATCCGCTGCAAAAAGCCAATCCGGACAAGACTTTTTTCAAAATGCCGAAACCCATGGTTTGCCGCGATATGAAGCGAATTCGCCTCACCGACGTCTTGGCTTCGCTTCAGACCATGACCCATAAAATAAAGTTATCTGAAAATATCCGACTGCCCGCTTACCAGGCTGTGCAGCGAATGCTGGAAGTCACGGGCAACTCAAAACGCCACGAGCAAAAAGGAGGGCGCAATGTCAAAACAAGAATTAATTAGCGGACTCAATGATGATCTTGCCGCCGAATGGGGCACGATTATGCGATATACCAGCCAGGCCGCCGGATCATTTGGAATCCTCGGAGCGGAATTGCGGGAAATTTTTGCCCGTGAAATTCAGGATGAGCTTGGCCATGCTTCGTTTCTCTCAGACGTTATCGTTGATCTGGGCGGCGAGCCAACAACTACGCCGAAGCCGTTCAACAAACCTGAAAATCTCAAAGCGATGCTTGAGCTGGATTTAGTCATGGAGCAAGCCGACGTTGAAAATTATATGAAGCACGCAAGAATGGCGGAAGAATTGGGATACATCGAACTGAAACTCAAGCTCGAAGAAATGGCCGCGGACGAAGCCGGACATGCGCGCGAATTGCGCCGGTTGATCAAAGGACTGTAAGGAACGGCAAAATTCAGAAAGGAGTGCCGACAATGAAATTCAAAATTATCATTCCGTTTTTGGCCGGAGCGTTAGTCATGTGGATTTTTTGGATGATCGTCGCCACGGACACGAGAGCGACGAATGTGCCCAAAGCGCAGCCGGAGTGGAAATTCACCCTGCCTGAAGGAAACAGCCAGGCGGGAAAGGAAAAGTTCATCGAGCTGCAATGCTATACCTGCCACAACATTGATATTCCAGGATTTGACGCGCCAGAAACTTACGGCGAAATCGGACCTGACTTGACGTTAGACTACACCAAATTGTCTCTGGAATATTTGGCTGAATCCATCATCAAAGGGCACGAGCAAGTCGCCAATCGTGATTACGAAAAGAAAAAAGACGTCGCGGGCATGGGCAATTACAACGACTTCTTGACAGTAACCGAACTCACGAACCTGGCGGCTTTTCTGAAAGAAAGGAAATAACCCGCGCCAAGTTTAAGGAGCACAAAAATGAAGAAGTTGATTTTTCTCATACTCCCGTTTATTGCATTTTCTTGCGTGAAAAACGCCGCACAGGTCGAACCGGTCACGGTTGAATTCCGCGTGGCTGAAACAGAACCAGCCGCCGGGTTGGTCGAAACGGTTTTTGAGCCGACGGGAGAAAAATTCTACGTCCATCAAGACGCTTCGATTGACAATGTTGATGTCGTTTCCGCCAAGGTCAACGAACATCAAGGAAGCCTCGCGATTGACATTCGCTTCAGCGATCAGGGAAGCGGCAAATTTGCGTTGATGACCAGTGAAAATGTCGAGAAGCATATCGCGATTTTGGTGGACGGCAAATTGATTTCGGCGCCGATTGTCAAGGCGCCCATTCTTAACGGCAGGGCGTTGATTATCAGTGATTTCACAAAAGCGGAAGCGGATCGGATCGCGGCGGGCATTATGAAACGTTGATGATTTTCGATGCAGCAAATGATGTTACACGCGGCAACGCATATGCTGAGTCTTAGAGCAAATTTCGTCTCATTAGCGCCGGGCTTCAGCCCGGTGATGTGCAAAACGCCCACTTTTTTCTCTTCCGTCGCGCCGCTGCGGTGGAAGAGAGGGGATAGCCGTCTTCAAAAATCTCCGCTCTGAAGAGCGGAGCTAATGAGAATCAGAAAATGCCCGCGAGCTTTGATCGCACGCGCCAAACAACGTGTGCGTAAAGTCAGTTATTAACTCGTGTTACGCACTCTCGGAAATTTCCCCAATGGCGCCTGAGAAACGTCACAATTACGTCATTCCCACGCAGGCGGGAATCCAGGGGCTGTGCGCGATTGGCTGGATTCCCGCCTGCGCGGGAATGACTTTGACGAGAGTTTCTACGGCGTCACGGCTATCGCGTAACATCAATTATTAAAGCCGTTTGACGGCATTGGAGGATAAAATGGGCGTCGGTGCAGCAATCGTTATCGCCATTGTGGTAGCAGGGGGCGCGTTCACGCTCTACCAAAAATTAGGCGAATTGATTGAATTACAAAGAGAATCTCTGATTGAACTCCAGCGCATCAAAAAAGCGCTGGGAAAATAAAACGATCATCTTTTGAACGGAATCGAGCATGATGCTCAACCTGATCAAATCTCTGCACACGATGATCTGGGCCGTCATGGCCGCCGCGACTTTTTACATTTTTTACTGCGTGACGTTCATGGCTTTCGACAACCTGTTTCGCGCGGCGGTTCTTCTGATCATTGCGGAAATCGCGGTGCTGGTCGCGAATAAATGGGTGTGCCCGCTCACCAGTCTGGCGGCGAAGTACACGACGAACCGTGCGGCGAATTTTGACATTTTCCTGCCGGAAATGATCGCCGCGCACAACGTCAAAATCTTCAGCACACTGTTTGTGATCATCGTGGCGATCTATTTTTATAACTGATGTTACGCGCTTTGCCCTAAACGCGCCCCCTATGTCATACCCGCGTATGCGCGGAGGCGGGTATCCATAAAATGGCGCCGACAGTTGGACACCCGCCTTCGCGGGTATGACTTTCGGAATCGGGTTTGTATTTCAAAGCCGGCAGCGTAACACAATTTGACCACACTGTGAGGTGGAATATGAAAATACGGTTTTTCGTTTTAACGCTTCTGCTGCTTCCCGCGGCGGGACTCGCCGTTGAGAAAAACAATGCGCAGGCTTTGAAGCCTCAGCCTGAGTTTCGCACCCCGGCGCCCGCTTTCACGCCCTTCATTTTTGATCTCGATCTGTCGATGCGAACCGGCGCCGAAAATATTCTCAGCGCGCATCATTGGCTGACGCGATTTGAAGACCGGCAACTCGGCGTGCGCTGGTCTTCTGAAAAAACGGCTTTGAGCAAAACCGGCGGCGTGGCCGGGCGTTTGGCAAAACTGACGCTGCTCGATTTGCCTGTGGATTATTTCTCGGTCATTTTCGCGCATGAGTACTTCGGCCACGGCGCACGCTACCGCGAATTGGGCATTGGCAACATTGATTATGGTTATGATTTGCCTCCGCCTTATGGCGCCGGCGGCGGGCACGCCAGCACGAGCATCACGGAGCCGATCACAGATCACGAATTGCTCGCGATTTGGTCTGGCGGCCTTGAAGTACAGCCCGCGCTCAATCGGAAGATCAGCCTGCGGTGGCTGGCGGAGCAAGAGATGCATTACCGTGAAGCATTGGTCTACTTTTGGTCGTGGCAATCCGGCTACACCTATGTTGGATCGGCGGAGAAAGACCTTGCCGCCGTTCAGGACGATGACGATGCGGAAGCGTACGTCAGAATAATCAATCGCTGCGCCGGACACTCGGATTTGGATGATTTGTTGATGGACGTTGAAGGCTTGAAGGCGCGAAACAGAATCAATATCGCCAATCCGTTTTTGTTCTATTCCATTTTCACGGCGCTCAAAACCTATCTCTGGGAAGGCGAAGTCTCTGGGAAGCTCCCGATGATAAATATTGCCGGAGTCGGCTATCTGCCAAGCTTTCGTCTGGGTTTAACGCCGTTCGGCACGGAATATCATCTTGAGAATTACTTGCGTTTCAAAAACAAAATATCCCTGGTGGATTTGCGCATCGGCGATGAAAAATTTCATTCAAACTGGGGCGGCGCCGGTTTTCTGGTTCAGAATTTTTACGCGAAAAAACGGCTCGCTCTGGACATGAATTTTCACGTTTGGCGGCAGCCCGCTCTCGAAATGACCGGGGATGTAAACACATCGGAAAACAATGACTTCGGCGGCGCTTTTTCACTGCGAGGCTATTATGATTTTACCAATTCGCGGAACACGGTCGCCGCTGTCGTTGAGTTGGGCTACAAATCTTCCGGCTTCATCGACGGATATGCTTTGGATTCGTCGCCGATCATCATTCTTGGTTTGGCGTTTCGGTGAGTCGGACGCGCAATAAAGACAATGTGAATAACTGATGTTACGCGCTTGCCAATAATGGATGCTGTAGATTGGTTTCCGTCCGAGTCGAATATTGCAATTGGAAATAAAGCTATTTGACTCCCAAAACGTTTTTCAAGGTCATTCCTGCGGAGGCAGGAATCCAGGGGCGGCGCACCATTTTCTGGATTCCTGCCTCCGCAGGAATGACGCGTAGAGCAAAGCTTTTAGTCAAATGTCATATCATTGGTTAGCCGCGTAACATCAGGTGAATAACTCAAATCAGTTCCGGAGGGACGGTTGAGGGTAGCCCGCCAGTTCACTGGCGGGGGATACATCGCGCATTTTTTGAGTTGAGTCCTGTCAGGGACGATTGAGATTTTTACACGACGCCAAACTTCAATCGTCCCTGACGGGACTTTGGAGAACATCAGGCGTAAATTCAGTCCAGCCAATCAATTGGCTGGCTATTTTCGAGTGTCCCTCCGGGACAAGGCAAGTTATCCACAAACTCTTCATCGCGCGTGCTAAGGTTGGGAAAAATCAGTTTCCGCGACGCAAAAATAAATCTGGAGGCGAACGATGAAAATTAAAATACTCATCATTCTTTTGGGACTCCTGCTGCTCATTTTCATGTCGCCCAAAAAAGTTCAAGGACAAATTGCCGTGAAGGGAGGAGCGGCGCTGTCGGGGTTTCAGCCCTGGCAGGATTTGAGTCCGTTTTCAGGGCATGATTACCGCCCGTTTTTGGGCTACGAAGTCGACTGGCTTCAGCACGACGATACGGCGGCGCCTTCTTTTGGGCTGCAATTCGGCGTATCTTACACGCGGCGGCTCTCGAAGCATTTCGCGGTGCAGCCGGAACTGTTTTATTCACAGCGAGGCGTCTATTTCTACCAAACCGAACTTTACAACACGTCCTACAAATTGAGCGCGGACTTCATCGAAATCCCCGTGTTGTTCAAGTACGAAATCCCGCTGAAGCTGCCGTTCAAGCCCGGTCTGCTTTTGGGCCCATACGCGGCCTTCAAGTTGGACGCGGACCGGACGCTCGATATTTGGGGAGAAAAGGAGACCAAGAATCTCTCGTGCGTCAAAAATTTTGATTACGGCCTTGTGTTCGCAATCAATTCCGAATTTTCCGCGTGGCGCCCGATGATGCTTGAAATGCGATTGAATTTCGGGCTGGCGAATACCATGGAGCAACCCGAAGAATTTACGGAGATATTTGAAGACGCCGGCAAAGTGACCGTGCTTGCCTTCACGCTAATGACCGGCTTCAGGTTCTGAACGCCTGAAGCGCCATAGAACAGGAGCGATTGAGATGAAAAAGTTTCAACGGGCAAAACGAGGCTTCGCTCGTTTTGCAGGAGGAACGGAGGATGGAGAAGGGAGGAATTCCGTGTTCCATCATTCCAATTCTCCAAGACTCCAAATTATCGCCAAAAAATTGGCGATAATTCTCAACAAGTGTTTAACTACTGTTCTGATCGGCCTGTCTCTTCACTTTTTTACGTCATGTTCATCGCCCTTCGAACCGGAAGTCGAAGAGTATGCCGATCTTGAAAGTGAACTTGTCAAAGAAGTCAATGACAATCAAATTCCCTCGTTGGCGGCCTGGGTTGTTAAAGGCGATTCCATCGTTTGGCAAAACTACATCGGCTACGCGGACTTGGCCGCGCAAAGAGCCGCCGACAATCAAACCACTTACGGACTCGCCTCAATTTCCAAGCTTGTGATCGTCACGGCGGTCATGCAATTGCAAGAGCAAGGCTTGATCGATCTGGACGCGGACGTCAACGATTACCTGCCGTTCGAGGTGCGCAACCCGAGTTTCCCGGAACTGAAAATCACGCCGTTCCATCTTCTCACGCATACTTCCGGTCTGGCCTGGCCCACGAATGATTCCGTCATCCCGGGATATTACGACCATTTTCCCCTCGACGCCGCCCCGCCGTTGGGCGAGTGGCTGCCGCAACTCATTTTGCCGCAAGGCGAGAACTACGTTTCGACGGTTTGGAAAAACAGCCGCCCCGGCGAGCGTGAATGGTATTCGAATATCGGCGCTTCGATTCTGGCGTATGTGGTAGAGATGGTGAGCGGAATCGACTACAATGAATACTGCAAACAGCGCATTTTCGAGCCGCTTGAAATGTTCAACACCAGCCATAATTACGCTGATTTGGACATGAACGCCGCCGCCGTTCCCTACGACTCCCCGACGCACGCGATTGGGTTTTATCGCTATGGCGGTTATCCCGCCGGCGATCTGAAAAGCCGACCCGCCGAATTCGCCCGTTTCATCATGGCTTACATGAACGGCGGGCGCTATAAAAACGCCAGGATTTTGCAAGAAAGCACGGTTCAACGGATTTTGGAAATCCAGAATCCGGCGAGCGGTCTGTGCCTGATTTGGAGCTGCACCGTCGGCGGTTGGTACGGCCATGCGGGCGGCAAGACCGGCGTTTCAGCATACGTCGAATTTCAGCGCGAGAGCAACGTGGCCTTGATGGTTGTTTCAAATTATCGGCACGGCTCGATCTATCCGGGGAATAAAATTCATGCACTTGTTCGAAGAATCGCAAAAGATTGGAGAGAAAAATGAAAAAGCGCTTGTCAAAATCTTTTTTTGCGCTGTCACTGGCGCTCGCCGTCGGCGTATTTTCCGCGTCGCGCGTTTTTGCTCAAGATGATCTCGACAAGGTCAAGCTCGAACTGGAACGCATCAACGCGGAAATGAGCAAGGCGGCCGTCGCCGGGGACTATGACGCGCAACTGAAATATTACACCGACGATATGATCATCATGGCGGATTTTCAACCTATGATTAATAGCAAAGCGGCTTTGAAAGAAATATTCAGGCAAGAACGCGAAAGCGGCCTGAAATATCACTCGATCACCGGAACGATTGCAGATTTGTGGATGTGCGGAGATCTCGTTTACGACCGAGGTACTTTCGGCATGGCAGTCAGCAGGAAGGCGGAATCCAAGCCGCGGGCTTATCACGGATCGTATTTCCAAATTTGGGAAAAGCAAAAGGACGGTTCGTTCAAAATCAAAATGACGATCTGGAACCTGGACTTCAACCCGTTCGGCGGGACGGATTGAGAACGAGAAGTAAGTGCAAATGAGAACATGTGTTTACCCACCCCTAACCCCTCCCAGGATGGGAATCACGCGACCGCTTCGCGGTCGCTGGGAATCCCCTCCTGGGAGGGGCAAGGGGTGGGTTTTGAGCGTGGCAGTAATTTTAACTCGTTCATTCTTGTACAGATTTATGGGTGAATGTTAGCCTGGGATTCCAGCGCAACAAATACACGGAGACTCAAATTGTCAGCCAAAAAACTAAAACAAATCGAATGGTATGTCGATCCGGCGGCGCTGGCAAGGCGCGAGCCCGGAATCCGCCATTCCTTCATGGCCAGTCTGGCAACGGCTCTCAATTATGTGCAGGGCGAGTTGAACCCCGCCTGGCTGATGGGAAGCTCCGCGTTCGCTTTTAGAATATTCATCAATGAAACCATGTGCCCGAGCGCGATGAGCGTCTTTGATTATTCGGCGATTTTGCCTGAGGCGGTTGAACAAGCGGGTTATCGCTGCCGCTACATCAGCCGATATTGGGACGAAGACGAAGTGGAAGAAATGAGACGAAAAGAAGCACAAGCCGCCATCTTTTCAGCCATAAATCGAGGCGTACCGGCGATCGTCTGGGATATTTTCGACGACGAGTGGGGCTTGATCATCGGCTATGACGAAGAGAAACGTTCCTACGATACTTTGACAATTGAAGGCAAGCCTGGCTCTCTGGCTTTTGAGAAATTGGGACACAACGGCATCGATATCCTCTCGGTGACGATTCCGGAAGAAAGAAATCAACGAAGTCGAACGGAGATCATAAGCAAATCGTTGAAAACGGCTTTGGCGCACGCCGCACAAAAAGAATGGTTTGAGCGCCCCAACTATCAGGACGGCTTACCGGCGTTTGACTTGTGGGCGCTGGTCTTCGAGCGATGGGCCATGCTTCTCGAAGCTGGAAAAAGCGGCAAGATTGACGATGGGCTTCGCGGATTCGCGAACTACTACGCGGCGCACCATTTTTCAGCCCGCTGCTACGCTCGAGATTATCTCAAGGCGCTCTCGGAGAAAAATGAATCGCTGAATCAGGCCTGGTTGGCCTACGCCGAGGTTGCTTCTCATTTAAAGCCGATTTGGGACTACTTCTCCGAGCAAAGCAGTCCGCGTGCTGACGTTTTGAAGGATCTGGCGAAAAATGTTCGAGAAGCCAAAACCAGCGAAGAAAAAGGCATAGGCTATTTGAAGGAGTATCTAAATGAAAAACAATGACATAACCGACGCAAGCATCGACGACGCGCTTGAAGTGCGCATCGTCGAGCTTGAAGCGATGAAGGTTGCTGTTGTGCATGCCGACGGTGAAGCTCCCGAAAAAGAGGCGTGGGAAAAATTGCGCGCCTACGCCAACCCAAACGACCTGTTCGCTGACGTGGAAGCTCACCCCGTTTTCGGCTTTAACAATCCAGGCCCGAGGCCGAATCGGAAAGAGTACGGGTATGAACTCTGGATTCGCGTCGATCCCGAAGCCGAGCCGGAAAAGGACGTTGAATTAAAGGATTTCCCCGGCGGTTTGTACGCGGTCGCTTCGTGTAAACTGTTCGGCGATCCCAAAGGGAGCATTGTTGAAATCTGGCAAAAACTTAGCGCCTGGGTCCACGACCACGAGAGCAATTACACATGGCGCGAAACCCACGAGCTGGAAAAAGTGCTTAACCCGCTTGCGCCCGAAGAAGATTTCGTGCTCGAACTCTACTTGCCCGTTGCGGAGTGACCAGGCAAAACAAGAGAGGTTAACAAATGAATTTTGTCAAAAAAACCATCGCGATAACCTTTTCGGTTATCTGTCTTTCAGTCGTCGCGTGCAGCGACGACAATCCGTTCAGCAACGGCAATTCGTACCTTGCCGAAAAGTCCTTTTCCTATGAAATCGAAGTCTTGGAGCAAACGCAATTCGTCCTCGAAGGCATTGCCGGAACAATCACGGTCACCGGACTTGACGGCTTTGGCTCGGTCAAAATAACCGGTGAAAGACGCGTCGAATCATTCAGCCAATCCGACGCCGACGCGGAGTTGGAGCGGCTCAAAGTGAACGTGCAGGATTTGTCGGAGGAAGTCATTGTCAGAACCACACAGCCAAACAGCACGCGCAATCGCAACTACATTGTCGATTATACGATTAGGCTCCCGCGCGACATGCGGGTCGTCGTTGGAAACGTCAGCGGCGGCGTAACGATAAGCATGATTCACAACAACGTGAGCGTGACCAGTGTGAGCGGAAACGTGGAACTGGATGATATTATCGGCAGCGTCTATACGGGCACGGTCAGCGGCAATGTCGAGGGACACATCGTTCTTCCTCTGGAAGGAACGATCAACCTCGGCGCGGTCAGCGGAAACATCGATCTCTTTATTCCACAATACACTTCGGCGGATTTTTCAGCTTCCGTTGTCAGCGGCAAAATCCGGCTTTCGAACTTCGTTTTGGAAGATATTGTGCAAACGGAAAACACATTGCGCGGCGTGTGCGGAGAAGGACGCGGAACCATTCTTTTGGGCACGATTAGCGGCAACATCGACGTTACCGGACAATGAAGCCACGGTGATGACATGAATGTAAAACGTATCGTTTTCACCGCCGTGATTCTCCTGATTCCACGAGATGCGGCGGGAGAAAACACGACCGACGGCCAAAGCCCGGCTTTTGATATTCGCTCCGCATTTGCGGATGTTGGCAAAATCCAAAATACGGCGCCGAGCTCCTGGCACGTTACCCAACGAAAACCGGATCGCGGTTCAGATAAAACCTGGACGACGGCTTGAGCTTTGATATTCAATCCCTTTTGAGACTGTCGAAAAACCCAAAATTGTCATGCTGGAAGCATCTTTTTTGATCTAACCCTTGAACTTTTGAGCGTGATCTGAACCGGGCGATAACAAAGATTTTGCTTCGCCGGCCTTCGGCTTTTCAGAATGACAAGCCGCGGGCTTTTTCGACGGTCTCTTCAGGAAGGAAGGGTTGACGACCAAGAGTACGGCGACTTTTTTCAACGGCGGATAAGGCGTTCTGCACGTCGCGGCCACCTGGTCGAGCAGTTCGCGGAGAAACCCAATTTTAGAAAAAGGTGTAAAAATGAAGAAAGCAGTCAAATCAATATTGATTATCGTGACGGCCATCTTGGCGCTTATCATCATCGTCTTGGTGAGCATATCCTACAAATTCGGCGCTTTTGAAAGCGTCGAGCTGCAGCAGGCCGCGCGCGGGCCGTACCAGATCGTTTGTCTTGAGCATATCGGCCCTTACCAGCAGGCTCCGGCAAAAATTGAAGAAGTCAGAGCGCTGCTGGAAGAAAAAAGTATCGCAATAGGCAATACTTGCGGCGTCTACCACGATGATCCGACAAGTGTGCCTCAGGATCAACTTCGCAGCAGAGTCGGGTTTATCGTCGAAGACTCGATCATGGTCGAAGCGCCTTTTATGATTGATTCACTGGCGCAGCGGGAAGTCATTATTGGCACGATCAAGGCGCATCCGGCGGTGGCGCCCTTTAAAACATACCCGGCATTGAATGCCTGGATGCAGCAAAACGGTTACGAGACTGCCGGCCCGGCGTTTGAAATCTATCACGAAGATGGTTTCGTCGAGTGCCAGATCCCGATTCGGAAAATGGATGCGAAGTCTTAGAACCGGAAATCTAAAGGAGGTGAAGCATATGCCAACGTATGAGTATTACTGTAAAAAATGCGATCAAAAGTTTTCTGAAGTGCTGACGATGAGTGAACATGATCAGCGCAAAGTAAAATGCCCGAAATGCAAGAGCAGTGAAGTTGAGCGGATTTTCAGCAGTTTTATCGCCAAGACAGCAAGCAAAACATGAAGGAGAGTCTCTATGCAGACCTACATTCTTATGACCAAATTATCGCCTGAGCTGTTGAAGCAAATGAAAGATCGAGCCGAGCAGGGACGAGCCTGGTTGGACCTGGTCAAACAAAAATGCCCTGAAGTGAAGTTCATCGCGCACTATGCGTTGTTGGGGCAGTATGATTTTCTCGATATTTACGAAGCCCCGAATGCGGACGCTGCTGCAAAAGTCTCGATGATCAGCCTCTCGAACGGCGCTCTCCAGGCTGAAAGCTGGACAGCGATTCCCTACAAGCATTTCGTGGAATTGGCTGCGATGTTATAGGATGTGGTTTTATGGAAAGCTTTCGCTGCGACGCCCGTTCGATGGGCGTGTTGGTCATTGCCGCGTCGGCGCTTTCAACTTGCTACTATTACAACGTTAAGTTCCAACTGGAGCTTCCTCCCTGCCAGCTTGTCTGATGGGAGAAAGAGACTGAGAAGCTAAGGCGGGAATACTTGTTTAAACTCCCTTTTGCCGCCTTGTGCGGCGGGAGAGCAAGGCCGTTCAGCTAATTGGCTTCGCGAACCAATCTGATTCACCTGTCAGTCGAACTGACAGGGGGCTTAAGCGTTAGACTTTGCCTTCGTTTAGCCAATCAGGCTCGCATTTCCGCGCGCTAAACCTGCGGGTGATGCGCGATTCAATGTTGTAATACTGTCCAGACGCCAGGTTGGAGTTCACAAAATTCTGATAAACTATAAGGAAGGAACCTTCTCATGAAATTGAAATGTCTCATCCCCGTCCTCGCTCTCATGCTCAATTCTTGCACTTCGGCTCCTGTTGATGAAAAGCAGGTTTACGGAGCAAAACCTGTCTTAACCGAAACAACGATGGTTTCGAATATTCTGGAGAATCCCGAAGAATTCGTCGGTAAGAAAGTTCTTGTTCAGGGAGAAATTCTCGATGTATGCACACAGCAAGGCTGCTGGATCGAAATCGCCGGCGACAAGCCGGGTCAAAAAATCAAAATCAAAGTGAATGACGGTGAGATCGTCTTCCCGACTTCCGCCAGAGGTAAGCAAGCTATTGCTGAGGGCGAGGTTTACAAGATCGAGATGGGTAAAGAAGACGCGGTCTCCTATATGGAGCATCTTGCTGAAGAGAAGGGTGAAGTCTTCGATCCGACTTCCGTCACCGGGCCGATAACGATTTATCAGGTCAAAGGTTCAGGCGCTGAGATCGAGAAATAATGACATTGGCTCACGCTTGTCTGTCATTCAGTTCATATGATCAAGGAGGTGATGATCTCCATGTCATTTATTACCATTGGATTCGCGTTTTTAATTATTGTGCTCTTTACGGTGTTCGTACGGCGAGGAATGCGTTGGGGCGCTGCGCCGGAAGAAGTGACAATGCGAATGACCGGTGACACATATCTAAAAAACGGCCCGTCCGCCCGCACCGCGATGACGCGAGCCGTCTCCATCGATGCGCCGCCCGAAACCGTTTGGCTTTGGTTGGCTCAACTCGGGCGCGGCGCGGGATGGTACAGCGTCGATTGGCTGGACAACGGCGGCAAAACTTCAGCACGGCACATTGTCACCTGGATTCCCGCCCCCGAGCTTGGCGATGCAACGGCCATTGGTTATTTACGGCACATCGAACCAGGCCGTGAGCTGACTTGGTGGACGGACGGCGTACGGTTCTTTGGCGCGAGGGCTCGGCTGGTTACGGATATTTTGCTGCGCCCCGAAGGCGGCGGCTCGCGATTGGTGATTCGGATGTCGGCTGATACGACCGGCTTTACGGCGCGCTTGGCAATTTGGGCGTTCCAGATCATCGACACAATCATGGGGAAACGGCAAATCTTGGGAATCAAGCAGCGCGTTGAACGCTTCGGTGCGCGGACTTCCGACCCGGAACGAGCGGAAACGGGCGAACGCGATCAATTTCAACTGTACGAGATTATCTACGCATCGGGCGAACGCGCGGGCGTTCCGGGAAAAGAATCCGCCGAGCGCTGGCGGCAAGCGGCGGCCAAAGATTTATTCATCCATGAATCCGCGGATATTTGAAGCTGCAGATTGGAAAAAACGAATTGGAGCGGGCAAAGTGAACGCATGATGTTCTGAATCTTCGAAAATGAGGAGCCCCGATATGAAAAAAGTCATTACACAACTGCTATGCATCGCATTTATGCTGCTTTTCAGCCAAGTCACATTTGCTCAAGTGCGCGACGACAAACAGCCGTTATTGCTAAAGCTGTTAGAAAAAAAGGACGCCGAACGGAAAACGGAAGTACTCGGTGAACGCAGGAATCCAGCGCCAAGAATGGAGGCGCATCGTGAATTGATTCTCGATCTAAAAGCCAAAGGAATGAAGATTGACGAGATTAGCGCATTCCTGAATTCTCAAAGAAACCATGCAGCTAACGGCTCGATCTCGGGGATAGTTTATGAAGAAGACGGCATGACCCGAGCGAGCGAGCTTGTTTCGATTGCCGCATATGATGAATTCGGAGGATTCGCGGGTTCCGATTTCGTTTTTTCATCTGATCAAGGAACATATTTGATTGATAATCTTGCACCTGGACGGTATTACGTCGTCGCCGCCGAGTTTTCTACTGTCTACCGCTTGGCATATTATGAAGATGCTTATCACTGGTCAAACGCTGCATTGGTCGAAGTGATTGAGAATCAACAAACACGCTTCATAGATTTTCGATTGGCTCGTTTGCGCAATACACTATTTGGCAATGGGGCAATAGCCGGGGTGGTTAAGGATTTTCAAAACCGTCCGGTTACGTCAGGAGTGAGTATTTTTGCATATGACAACGATCACAACTTTTTGACTTTGGCGGATACAGACAGTTCGGGAGCATTTCTTATAGAAGGATTGGGCTCCGGAAGCTATAAACTGAGAGCACGGTATTCTGGACAAGAAAATCTTTTGAGCGAGTGGTATCTTGACGCCAACTCCTTTGAGACTGCAACTCCGATAGCCGTGACCGACGGCGACACAACGCGAAACATCGATTTTACCCTTGAAGCGGGGGGCGCCATTGCTGTGAAAATCGTCGGTGAAGACGGTGGCTTTTTCGAAGAGTGGGAAGTTCGAATTTGGGTTCATAACGAATCCTTTTCTCCAATTTATACGCCCAGTCAATTTACAGGCCAGGGCTTTGTCATTAGCGGCTTGGCGACCGGCTCGTACTTTTTGGAAACGCAATACAATGGTCAGGGAAACTATCTGGAAGTCTGGCACCCCGGCGTTATTGATACGAGCGATGCAACCCCGGTTTTAGTGAATGCGCCGGACACGACGGCAGACGTCGTCATCACAATGCCTATCGGCGCTCAAATTGGAGGCGTGGTCAGATTTGGAGACGATTTGCTTCCCGTTAGCAGCATCATCGTCACCGCATATGACCTGAACGGAGGATACGAAGAGTCTTCAACCAGCGGGTCTGACGGGGCCTACCAAATAAAACGCTTGAAGCCGGGGAGCTACAAATTGTTTGTCGATACCGAATGGAGCGACGGCCAGCCCATTCTCAAACCCGCTTTTCAGTGGTTTGACGACGCTGATACTTTTGAAGAAGCTCAAATTATCGACGTGTCGCAACTTCCTTTTAATGGAAAAGCTGACATCAAGCTTGGGCCGGGCGGGTATATATCAGGATCTGTTTTAGACGAAAACGGCTGGCCTTTATCTGAAAATGGAGAGATTGACTGCTACACTCTCGACGGAGAAAAGGTCTCGACGAGCCCCTTTGGCGGCAGCGGACTCTATCGGGTAGAAGGGCTCAGAACGGGCAAGTATAAATTGCGGATGGATTTGTATTTCTCTGACGATTTTTCTGATGAATGGTATGACGCGCAACTTGATATGGCAAGCGCAACTCCCGTCAGCGTCACTGCGCCCTTTGGAAGACGAAACATCAATTTCACGCCGGAAAAACCGAAGAAGCTGAGCGGATTTCTCCACTCTCCTGAAAACTCGTTGCTTACAGAGGAAGCTGCTGATATGTTTCTGTTTGCCTACGATAGTGAAACCGGCAGATATTTTTCTTCAGCCTCAAACAATTTCGCTGGCGGTTTCAATATTGAGCTGCTTAGCGGCGAGTATAAAGTTGCCGGAATAAATATTCAGGCCAACAACAACACC